>NZ_BAAGGY010000017.1:0-72231 GCF_054658635.1 Agathobaculum sp. TL06 | reverse complement strand
ATATATGCGTAGCTATTTGCTCTGATGTGATTCCACAAGACGATTTGGATATCTTGAGACAAAAACGTGCGGTACCAATTATTGTTGTGCCACCTTCATATTCGGAGGAACAGCGGTATGCATGTGTCCATTTTGGTGCTGCTCAATATTTACATACCTATAATCATCCTATGGTAGAAATGTTTTCAGAGAAAAATAGTATGAGAAATTGTTTGAAAATACCAAAAGATAAAAGAAGACCGCTAACAATCATCACTGTGAAAGACTTGTCTTTCTGCTTAGAGTACAGGTCTGTAGAGATAGCTGGGGTATGCATTGATTTGACCGAAAAAGAGTTTGATATTCTTGCGCTGCTAATTATGAATCAACGGCAAGTCTATACTTATGAAATGATAATGGATTCTGTTTGGCATGATGATTTTTCGTTTTATTCACGCAATGCGATTTCAAGCCATATAAGTAATTTACGGAAAAAGTTAAAAAGTTCGGAAACTGCATCAGAACATATTAAAAGCATTCGAGGAATAGGCTACAAATTCGAAGTATAGGTATTTCTTGTGCAAATCTTGTATAAATCTAAAGTAAATCTTGCTTTCTGTTCTATACCATAGCTCTCAATAATGGCGAGCAGCTGTTAATTGAGTAATGGTTCAATGAAAACGCGGCTTGCTGAATAGCTGCCGCTTTATACTGCGTAGACAGAAAGGTTATTTACAGCGGCATATAGGAGGATGCCGCTTTGTTTGTTTTAACCTTTTACAGTTCTCATAATCTTCACTTGCTAAAAAAAGTGTAGCTTCCCCTCCGGGGCAGTTCGGCAACCTGTCGGTATTATCGTTCTGCGCAAACCGGAATAATAATGATCTTTTTTGTTGCGCCAGTTTCCTGGAATGGGAGACTGGCGCTTTTGCTTGTCGTTTTTTGCCGAATGTCCCCAAACGGCCTCGATGCCGTTCCCCGCCTCCATTCGATTCACCCGCTAATCACCCGTGAATCGAAATGGAGGTACATAATGAAGAAAGTCAATCTTCGGGATCTGTATCCCGATGTTTATAAAACCGATGCCTTTTTGGAAGTAACCGATGAAGTACAAGCGGTGTTTCAGTCTGACGAGCGAGCTGAAGCAGCCTATGAGCGAAAAATGTATCGCTATAAGGCGCAGTACTCCCTGGACTGTGAGAATGGAATTGAAAATGCGGTCCTGCGAAAGCTGGAGACGCCGGAGATGCTTCTGGAGGAAAAGCAGCTGCGCGAGCAGATTTACTCCGCCGTGATGGCTTTGCCGGAGAAACAGGCAAAAAGAATTTATGCTCGGTACTATCTGGGGATGAGCGTAAATGAGATTGCCGGAGCCGAAGGTGTAGATCCGAGCCGTGTCCGTGACAGCATCCGGCGTGGGCTGAAACAGTTGGCAAAAATTTTTTGATAAAGTTTCATTTGAAGCGCCTGTTTTTTGCCCCTTTTGTCAGTGTTAATAGAAGGACAAGTTTTCCCCTTCGATGGTACTTTGACAATTGAATAGACGGCATTTCTGGTACATAACCCATGTACGAGCGAATCAGGCGCGCCGCCAAGATGGACAGCCAAGGAGGTGATAAACAAGGCTGTTCCCAGCGATCAACGCCAGCCTGAGACCCGGAGGTGGCACTTCGAGCGCGAGGACTCCATGGGGGCTTAAAGATACTTGTTCACACCCGCCCACGGACTTGAGGCGGAACCCTGCGGCGCACGAGTAAAACGACGCTGCGGAGTTATGACATCCGCGCCAGCGGAGACCGGGAATGTCCCCATCGTCAGGGATGCGTGGCAAATGTGGCGAAAGCGAACTTCAAATTCAAGAGAGCTGCGTCCGGTTACCGTAAGCAACAACAGGTCATCATCCAGATGCAGTTTTCTTTTCAAAGTTAGATACCATGCACTGGCAGTTTCGGCTGCCAGTGCATTCATGTGATTTTGAAAGCACGATGACAACCTTGACGGAATGGAGGGAATATGATTTATGGAAAAACTGATTACACGAAAAGAAGCTGCCAGAATCCTGGGAATCAGCATTGCGACCTTGGATGCGGCCCGTAACAACGGCTTGATTTCTTATGTTCAGTATGTGCAGAACGGTTGTGTATATTTTACTGATATGGGCCTTCAGGAGTATATCGCAAAATGCACCCACCGGGCAAAACCGATGGAAAAGAATGCGACTTACCGCAAGACCCGGAACGCCGGAGCATGAGCCAATCCGTATCCTTGCTGGAACTGAAGATCTCTGATAAAACAAAGATACAGCGCTGGAGATTATTTTAGGAGGTGACGGAATTGGCAAAAAGGAAAATGATAATTCCTGAATATGGAACGGTTATAAAAAAAGGTGTCCTGTATTACAGAACAAGAATCAAAGATGCAGATGGAAAACTCGTTGCCCTTTATGCAAGAACGCCCGAAGAACTTTATAATAAGGAAACGATTGCGTTGGAGCAGATTGAGAACGCCACATTTCATCGAAAAACACCCACGGTTGCAGAGTATTGTGAGAAATGGCTGTTGATGCAGTCTGTTCATGTTCGTACCACGACTTTGACGGACTATACCTCAAAGGTACGGCGTCATATCATTGCGGAATTAGGTGATAAGCGGATGGGAGAGGTCAGCCTGGATGATATTCAGCTTGCACTTGTCTCTGTTTCAAAAAAATCTGCATCGGTATATAAGTCGGTCGTGATCCTGTATAAATCTATTTTCCGTGCAGCAAAGGAAAGCCGGATTATAGATAATAACCCGACGATCTATCTAACGACAAAGGGTGGCGGCGTTCCGCAGAAAGATAAAGCGGCGCTGACAGACGAGCAGGTCGAGCGCTTATTGGATGCGGTGGAAGGACTGCCAACCTATGTGTTTGTGATGCTTGGATTGTACGCAGGCTTGCGGCGGGAAGAAATCCTCGCCCTGAAATGGGATTCGGTCTATCTTGATGGAAACTTTCCTTATTTAACAGTGCGGAGAGCATGGCATACAGAAAACAACAGGCCGGTGATTCTGGAAGAATTAAAAACGAAGGCTGCCGAGCGAAATATTCCACTGCCGACCTGTTTGGCTGAGTGCCTGAAAGAGACAAAGGAAAATTCGACTTCGGAGTATGTGGTGCCGAACCGGGACGGCGATCCGCTGTCCTATACGCAGTTTAAGCGGCTGTGGCAGTATGTTGTCACCAGAACAGTCAAGGAACGGTCCTACTACCGATATGAGGATGGAAAGCGGGTAAAGCATACGGTCACACCTGTTCTTGGAGAAAAGGCGGCGCATAACGGTAATGTTGTTTACAGCCTGGACTTTGAAGTAACACCGCATCAGTTGCGACACACCTACATCACGAATCTGATTCATTCGTCGGTAGACCCCAAAACGGTGCAATACCTGGCAGGCCATGAAAGCAGCAAAATTACCATGGACATTTACGCAAAGGTCAAATACAACAGGCCGGATGAGCTGGTCAGAACGATGGGTAACGCATTTTCGCAATGGGATTCAGTGTGAGCATAAAATAACAAACGCGAAAACGAAGCAGGAGCGAGGCAAGGATGTCTCGCTCTTTGCTTTACATAGGCCGTATCTTTGATTAAGTCTGTACTTTCTGATAAAAAGAGAGTGTAGATACGGAAACTGCACGTTATCAGGAAAGGAAGGTCAAAGATGGCGAAAATGAAAACAGAGGTTCCGCAGTACGGAACCATTATGCAAAAAGGAATCCAGTATTACAGAACCCGGATCATGGACGCAGATGGCAAGCAGGTGAGTTTGTATGCTGCTACTTGCGAAGAATTATATGAGAAGCAATTAGAAGCGCGGCGACAGGTGGAGGAGATCATCTTTCGTCGGCAGCATCCGACAGTGGCCGAGTATTGTCAGAAGTGGCTGCTGATGCAGTCGGCAAAGGTATCTGCTTCTACATTGAGAGGATATACTGCTGACATGAAGAACTATATCATTAAGCCTTTGGGTGAGATGTATATGGAAGAAGTGACCGCAGATGATATTCGGCTGGCGCTTGTACCGCTGTCAAAAAAATCGGAGGGGTTATACAGCACAGTAAATATGCTTCTCAAGTGTATTTTCTACTCGGCAGAGCGCAGCCAGATACTTGAGCATAACCCCTGTGTAGGAATATCGGGAAAGGGCGGAAAGCCAGCGAAAAAGAGGGAGGCATTGACAGATCAGCAGGTAGAAGTGCTTCTGGATACGGTCAGGGAGCTTCCTCCCTACTTGTTCATTATGCTTGGGTTATATTCCGGTCTGCGCCGGGAAGAAATCCTTGCGCTGCAATGGGACTGTGTATTCCTGGACGAGTCTACTCCCTATATCTCGGTAAGGCGAGCATGGCGCACGGAACATAACAGACCCGTGATTTCCACTGTTCTAAAGACCAAGGCGGCTAAAAGGGATATTCCGATTCCCAAGTGCTTGGTGGACTGCCTGCGTGAAGCCAAAACAGCATCAAAGTCGGACTATGTGATTTCGGATAGCGAAGGACAGCCGTTAGCTGCATCGCAATTTCAAAGGGTATGGCAGTATGTAGTTGTTCGGTCTACCAAGCCGCGCAACTACTATAAGTATGTGAATGGGCAGAGCATCAAGTACACGGTTACACCAACGCTGGGCATGACACAGAGGAATCAACCCAAAATCAAATATACGCTGGATTTTGATGTGACCCCACACCAGCTCCGGCACACATACATCACGAACCTGCTTTATGCCGGAGTTGATCCCAAGACGGTTCAGTATCTTGCAGGACATGAAAACAGCAAAACAACTATGGACATCTATGCTAAGGTCAAGTATAATAAGCCAGAGGAGTTGTTCAGTGTAGTAAACGGTGCTTTTCATCAGAACGCTGCTGATTGAAAAACAGCCATTTTCCGTGGTTACCACATAGGATAACTGAACAGCGAAAAGTCCGGAAAAGCCCGAAATACCAAGGAAAAACGGCTCAAAAACGAGCGCAGTACGGCCTCAAGGCTGCACGCCGCGCGCCGCAGTTCTCCAAGCGCTAACGTCTTTTCAGGAACAGTATTTCCGCAGAACAGGCAGGCACCCGAAAGCCAAAAGCTTTCGGGTGCTTTTTTCCGTCCATGCGGCAAGAAAATTTTGTATCCAACTGCAAAACCTGGAACCTTGGACGGGCGCGCTCCGTCAAAAAGGCACAACGAAAAAAGGAGGAGACTCGTATGAAGAGAATCATAGCAGGCGTTCTTGGCGCGATGCTGATAGGGACGGCCGCAGGCGCGGCGGAACAGCCCGCAGAGCCATACCAGCCGCAGCCCTATCGGATCACGGAGCAGGCGGAGATCGTGGAGGTGCATACCTCGGTCCATGAGGGGGATATCACGCTGGTGCCGCGGATCACCGTCAAGACCGACACCTGGGACGAACTGACGCTCCTGCTGGGCGAGGACACCTTTCTGGCGGACGCGCGGGATGGCACGGTAAAGCGTATGACCGATGTAAGCGGCCAGACAGACGCGCTGCAAACCGGTGACACCCTGCTTGTCACCTATGAACCGGAGATGACCCGAAGCATCCCGCCGCAGACCCGTGCGGAGCTGGTCGTCACTCATCCGGACGAGGGCGTTACGCCGCACCTGCTGGATGTGGAGGTGCTGTACCGCGATGAAACGGTGCGCTTCCTAACCGATAACGCGGGCCTGGTCGTCAGCGTGGACGCGCAGACGCCGGTGCAGACGCTGTATGGCGAGGCGGCGGAGGCCGCGGACCTGCATATAGGGGCAACGGTCGTCGCCTGGTATGACATTGTGGCGCTGTCCATGCCCGGGCAGACGACCGCGCAGAAGGTCGTGCTTCTGCCCCCGCAGGACCGGACGTTTACCATCCTGACCGGCGGCGATATTGCAATCGCGCAAGGCCGTGTGGAAAATGGCGTGGCGATGGTGCCGGTGCGCGCGGTCGCGGAGGCGCTGGGCTATACCGTATCCTGGGATGGGGCGGATGAGCGCGTTCGGCTCACACTGGACGGAAGCGTCGCAGCGGATATCCGGCTGGGCGAGGACCGGTACAGCCTGGGCGACGGCGGCAGCGGCCTGGCGCTGGGGGCGGCCTCCTACGAAGTGGATGGCGTAAGCTGGGTGCCGGCCGAGGTATTCACGCGGCTGGGCCACGCCGGACAGGCGCTGACGGGAAGCGTCATGCACCTGAGCGGCAGGATGGAATAAGCGGAAAAAGGCGCGGGACATCCGCGCCTTTCCTGCTTATGCGGCGGTACGCCGCCCCAGCCGTTAAGATGCGGTTAATATTGCCCGCCTTCGGTTGACAGGGAGGGGCGCCGCCGCTATAATAAGGAAAAATGCCGCGAAAGGGACCGCATAAACCATGAATGACGCCGCTGACAATCCTGCGGACGAACAGCAAACCACACCGATAAGGCGCAAGCAAGGCATACCTGTCCCCTTGGAGGAAGGGGCGGCGGGGCATGCCTTTTTCTGTTGTCTGCCCTGCGCGCGGCTGGGAGTGTTTCCATGAATCTGGACAAAAAAAGAACGTTTATCGTCAATACCCTGTATTTCGGCATCATGCTGCTGCTCGCGGTCGTGCTGCTCAAATACGCGCTGCCGCTGCTCGCGCCGTTCGTGATCGGCTTCGTGCTTGCCTACCTGCTCAAGCGGCCGATCCGCTTTGCCGCGCATAAGCTGCATATCAGCCGGAAAGTGGCGGCGATCGCGCTGGTGCTGGTATTTTACTGCACCATTGGGCTGCTGCTGGCGCTGCTGGGGATCAAGGCGTTTTCCGCCGCCGGAGACTTCCTGCGCGGACTGCCCGGCTTTTACACCGCGCGGGTGGAGCCTGTGCTCATGAGCATTTTCAGCGGGATCGAGCAGTCCGTCCTGAGCATTGACGAATCCCTGATCGCATCCCTGGAACAGCTCTGGGGGCAGTTCGTGGAATCGCTCGGACAACTGGTGTCCAGCCTGTCCGCCGGAACGATCAGCGTGCTGTACAGCCTGGCGGGCTCTTTGCCCGGGCTGTTCATCAAGCTCCTGCTCATGATTATTTCCACGTTTTTCATCGCTATGGACTACGACCGCATCACCGGCTTCTTTATCCGCCAGATGAGCGAGAAGGCGCAGGAGGTGTTCTGGGAGATCAAGACCTATGTCACAGGCACGCTGTTCGTCTGCATCCGTTCGTATGCGCTCATCATGTCGATCACATTTGTCGAGCTGTCCATCGGACTGACGGTCGTCGGCATCGAAAACGCGGTGGTGATTGCGCTGCTGATTGCGGTCTTTGACATCCTGCCCGTGCTCGGTACAGGCGGCATCATGATCCCGTGGGCGGCCGTCACGGCGATACAGGGTGAGTTCAAGCTCGCACTGGCGCTGTTCGCGGTGTACATCGTGGTCACGATCATCCGCAATATCATCGAGCCTAAGATTGTGGGCAGCCAGCTTGGCCTGCATCCGGTAGCGACGCTTGCGAGCCTGTTCCTCGGTGCGCAGTTGTTCGGCGTGGTCGGCCTGTTCGGGTTCCCGATCGGCCTGTCGCTGCTGCGCTACCTCAATGAGCAGGGGACGATCAAAATATTCAAATAGACTTTGCTGAAAAGCATATATCCCAACAAAAATGACCGCCCGCGGGCGGTCATTTTTTGCTTGCTGTGCGGTCAGCGGGCGGCGGACGGGGCGGGCGCTTTGCCGAGCGCGCGGGTGTAGCGCGCCATGCGCTGCACGACGAATACCGCCACGATCAGCTCGGTCACCGGCATGGCGAACCACAGCGCCCCGGGCGCGGCGAACGCGGGCAGCGCATAGATCAGCGCGCCGCTGATGACAAGCCCTCGGGCGACCGACACGATGAACGCCGCGCCCGGCTTCATCAGGGACTGGAAATAGTAGGTGGAAAAGATATTAAGCGGCAGCAGCAGGAACGAGATGCCATAGCTGCGCATGATGGCGGGCGCGGCGGCGAGCACGCTCTCGGTCGGGGACATGAACACGCGCACGAACCCGTTGGGGACGGCGAGCACCAGCGCGGTCCAGAAGACGCTGAAAAACGCCACAGTATACAGCGCATAGCGCAGCGTCTGCCGGATACGCGGCCAGGCCCGCGCGCCGAGGTTGCGCGAGAGAATGGGCTGCGCGGCCTGTCCTACGCTGTACGCGCAGCACTGGACAAAGGTGCTGATATTGACGATGATGCCGTAGACCGCCAGCCCGTCCGTGCCGATATAGCGCATGATCTGGCGGTTGAACAGCATGGTCAGAATGCCCATCGCCACGTCGATGAAAAACGTGGAAAAGCCGGTGACAAGGATTTGCTGGGTCTGGAGCAGTATCCGCTTCGGGCGCACCAGCCGCAGCGTACAGCGGCGCGAAAAAAAGTGCGTCAGCATCACGCAGAAGGAAATACCCGCGCCGATCGCGGTCGCCAGGCCTGCGCCGAAAATGCCCATATCGCAGGCGAATACGAAAAACCAGTCGCCAAAGACGTTGAAGATACCGCCCGCCAGTACGCCCGCAGTCGCCAGGGCGGGGCTGCCGTCGTTGCGCAGGAACGCGGCGAGCATCTGGTTGAACAGGAAAAACGGGACGGTGAACTTGATGGGCAGCAGGTAATCCTGCGCGAGCGGGAGCAGCGCGTCCGACGCGCCGAACAGCCGCAGCATGGGCGCGTCGAAAAACGCGACGATGCCCCACCAAAGCACGGAGAACAGCACCGCAAGGCCGAGCGCGGCGGTAAAGTACTCGTTTTCATCCTCGTGCCGCGTACCCTTGCTGCCCCGCAGCGTGGAGAACAGCACCGACCCGCCGATGCCCGCCAGCAGACCGAAGCTGTAAATGATGTTCCATACCGGTGCGACCACAGCCAGCGCCGCCGTGCCGTCCGGCCCCTGATACTGGCCGACCATCGCCATATCCACGATGCCGTAAATCGAGCTGATGAGCGCGCTGCCGAACGCCGCGGCCAGATACCGGAAGTACAGCGGACGGATGTTGTCTGTCAGCAAATTCATATGGTTGAACCTCCTTTTGCGGGCGTTAAAAAAGCCGGATAAGGAACAGGCGTTTCAGCCTGTCACCTTATCCGGCTTATCATTTCCCGCGAATGACTCGCCCTCCGAGTGAGCGGTATCATTGTAGCACGGGGGGATGGCAAAGTCAAGCGGTGGTTTTATTCATCCGTGCGCAGCCGCTCGACCACGCTCAGCCGCGCGGTGCTGCGGTAGGTGGCGAGCGGGATGAGCAGCCCCAGCGCGGCGAACACCGGCAGCAGCAGCACGAGGGGCAGGATGGAGAATTTATAGGTGAAGAACCAGAACACGGTCGAGCAGCCCGCGCCCACCAGCGGCCCGAGCGTCACGCTGAGCGCAAGGCTCAGCGCGAGCGCGAGCAGGGCGTAGTACAGCCCCTCGAGCATGAGCATGCGTTTGAGCTGCTTTCCGGTCATGCCGATGGCCTGCAAAACGGCGAACTCGTGCCGGCGGGTGATGATGCCGGTCAGCACCGCGTTTAGGAAGTTGAGTACGCCGACCAGCCCAATGATGAAGCTCAGCGCAAGGCCCAGCGTCAGGAACATGCTGCGCATGCTGTCAAATTCGGCCTGATAGGTCGCCTTGCTCTCGTAGTCAAACAGCGGCTGCACGTTTTCGGTGTAGTCCTTGAGGAAGGCCTCCATGCTGCCGTCCGTCCCGTCCGCCACGTCGAACACATAGGTCATGACCGAGCTGGTCTGCGTGTCCCGCTGAAACTGCTCCGCGCCCATCACGAACTCGTCCGCGCCGTAGTAGCGGTAGTCAATCGAGCTGGGGACGAGCACCGCAGCCACGACCGTGTATTCCGCGTCGCGGTAGACCTTGGCGCGCGAGCCGATGCCGCGCCCGCTGTCATAGGCCGCGTCCACCTGTTCGAGCGGGATGACCTCGCCGGTGTCCTGGTAAAAATATTCGGTCTCCTCCACATAGCGCAGGCGCACGGTGTCGCCCACCTTCGCCCAGTTCGAGCCCTCTTTCGCGTCACCGTAGTCGTCGGACATATAGACCGCCGCGACCGCGTTGGCATTCGGGTCGGCGAGCGCGGACAGGTCGCCCTCCAGCACTTCGAGCCGCGACAGCGGGAAATCCTCCATGCCGTAAATCTGGACGCGGTCGGCCAGCAGGCCGTTTTCGTCGCGCTCCTTATCCGCGACCATCAGGTCGAGGGTTTCCGGCGCGTTCCACTGCCCCCAGCTCTGGCGGAACCAGTCCTCGGTGACGAACTCCTGCACGTTGGACACCTTGCCGTAAATGCGGCCGGCGTCCGTGACGCCGCCCTGCGCGTCGATGTCCGCGATGACGTTTTCCGGCACCGCCTCGTCGGTCGAGTTGAAGCCCGCGCCGGTCTGGAAGTAGGCCGCGTCGCCGACGACGAAATCGACCGCCGACTTGCTCGAGAGGTACTTATCCATGTCAAAGCCGATGGAGAAGGTGTAGGTGAGCTGCATGAGCACCACCGCGAGCGCGAGCGAAAGGACGGTCACGGCCGTCTTGCCGCGGCTGCGGCCGAGGTTCATCCACGCCATGCGCGGCAGCCCCGCGCCGTAGGACGCGCGCTTTGCCACAGCGTGCCGGCCCTTGGCCTTTTTCGGCCGTTTCACGCCCGCGTCCGTGTAGCGCACCGCCTCGACCGGCGACACGCGCGCGGCCATTTTGCCCGGCTTGCGGCAAGAGATGCGCACGGTGATGAGCGAGAACACGGTCGCAAAGATAAAGATGAGCGGGCTTAAAGACACGGTCTCGTGCATCCCGTCCAGGCGCGAGATGACGACCGGCACCAGCCCCGCGCCGACGAAATACCCGCCCGCAAGGCCGATGGGGATGCCGACGAGCGAAAGCAGATACGCCTGGCGCCGTATCATGCGGCGGATCTGCCGCCCGGTCGTGCCGATGGTTTTGAGCAGCCCGTAAAAGCGGATGTCGCCCGTGACCGAGATCTGGAACACGTTGTAGATGATGAGATACCCGGTGAAGATGATGAGCGCCAGCATAGCGGCGATGGCGATGACGGTCATGGGGTCGGCCTGCTCGGCAAGCTGCGCGCCCGAATAGCCCCAGTTGACGCCGATACCGATATAGTCCTCTTCTCCGGCGTTTTCGCACTGGTAGCCGTGGTTTGCGAGAATCTGCGTCAGGTCCTCGCGGATGTGCAGCGAGCTGGCGAGCATCACGTCGAGCGACCAAGTGCCGGTCATGGTGGACGGGCTTCCTGCGGACAGGGCGCACAGCTCGTCGGCCGCCGAGCGGGGCAGCAGGACGTGGGAGGCAGTGATGGCGCTGTCGTACTCCCACCAGCCGGAAAGCGTGAACGTGCGCTCGACCACATGCGCGTTCTCGGTGTTGCCGTCGATTTCGATGGGCAGGGTGAAGGTCGCGCCGATTTTGGGCTCCACGCCCAGCAGGGAGAGCACGCGGGTGTCGGTCGCGGCCTCGTCCGTTCCTTCGGCGGGCAGGCGGCCCTCGACCGGCTCGATGAAGGAGTGCCTGGCCTCGGTCGGGTCCATGTAGCTGACCTCGACGTGGCTCTTGTTAAACGGCGGGTCGTCCGACGTCATGCCCACCATCCGGCGGGTGCCGTACTCCTGAATGAGGGGATCGTCTTTGAGCTCGAATACCTGCGCTTCGGTCAGGTCCTTGAAGTTGCCGTGGTTGTCGCCGCCCGCCTGCCGGAAGTTGCCCTGCTGGAACGAGTCGTTGATGGACATGGCGATGGTGAACAGCGAGGTAAACAGCACGGTCGTCAGCGCGATGGCGATGACCGCGATGATGTTGCGCGTTTTCGCCGCCTTGAGGCTGCGGTCGGACAGGCGGCGGATGCACCTTTTGTTGGGAACGTTCAGCATGTCGCGCGCCCCCTTACGAATGGACGATACGGCCGTCCTCGATGCGGACGATCCGGTGCGCGAGCTGGGCGATCTCCTCGTTGTGGGTAATCATCACGATGGTCTGGCCGAATTTCTCGCTCGTCACCTTGAGCAGCGCGAGCACGTCCTGGCTGGTTTTGCTGTCCAGGTTGCCGGTCGGCTCGTCCGCCAGGATGATGGCGGGTTTGGTGGCGAGCGCGCGGGCGATGGCCACGCGCTGCTGCTGGCCGCCCGAAAGCTGGCTGGGCAGATTGGACAGCTTGCTTTCCAGCCCCAGCGTGCGGATGATCTCGTCCACATAGGCGCGATCGACCGTGCCGCCGTCCAGCTCGATGGGGAGCACGATATTTTCGTACACGCTCAGCACGGGAACCAGGTTATACGCCTGGAACACGAACCCGATGCGCCGGCGGCGGAAAATGGTCAGCGCGTCGTCCTTCAGGGCGAAGATGTCGTTCCCATCCACATAGACCTTGCCGTCCGTCGGGCGGTCCAGCCCGCCGAGCATGTGCAGCAGGGTGGATTTGCCCGAGCCGGATGTGCCGACCACCGCGACGAATTCGCCGTTTTCGACCGCAAGGTCCACGCCGTCGAGCGCGCGCACCTCGGTATCGCCCGCGCCGTAGATCTTGCGCAGGGCCTGTGTCTGTAAAACCGTCATAAAAGGAACCTCCCGAAAAAAGTCTGTATCGCACCCTTGGGTACAATACAGACGATACCATGCAATTCTGTCGAGAGCCTGTCGGAAATCTAACAGTTTTGTTAGATTGTTGGAGGGGTGCGCCAGCTGGGGCGTTTCGCGGCCTGCGGGCCGCGGGAAACGGTGCGCCTGCGCGGCGCGGGCGCACAAGAGGGGAGACACCCAAGGGTTTCTCCCCTCTTGCGAATCACCCCTTTTCCGTTTAGGGCGCGCTACGCGCGCAAGGGTAAGTGACGCTTTCTAATTGCCGCCCGGCTGCTTAGACAGGGTAAACAAAACGACGGCCACCCCAAGGGGGGCGGGCGCGCGATGCGCGTCCCTACGAAAAGGGAACGGCAATGCCTCATGGGGAGGAACCTGCCCTTCTTGTCCGCAGTGCGGCCGCGCAGGCCGCTTTCCCGCTCGTGAGGTACGGGCAATCCCCTCGGCGGACACAATCTTGCGCCGCCATCCGCTTCTGGGGAGCGCGTAAACAATTACCCTTTGGGCAAAAACAGCGAAAACGTGCTGCCTTCCCCAAGGCGGGAGGACACCTTGATATACCCGCCGTTCGCCGCGGCGATCTCGCGGGCGAGATACAGCCCCAGACCGACGCCCTGCTCGTCCCGCACGGCGGGGGAGCGGTAGAACCGCTGGAACACCCGTCCGCATTCCTCCTCGGCAAGGCCGATGCCGGTGTCCGCCACGTCGATGCGGCAGAACAGTTCATAGGGCGTGACCGACACCGTGATGCGGCCGCCCGACGGCGTGTACTTTACGGCGTTGTCGATCAGGTTGCCCAGCGCCTCCTGCGTCCACTTGGGGTCAAAGCGCGCCGCCGCTGCCGTATCCGGCGGCGCAAGGAGCGCAACGCCCTTTTCCGCGGCCTTGGGCGCGGCTTCGCGCAGGGCGGCGGAAACCAGCGCCTGCACGCTGGATTCCTTCGGGTGTACCGCGATCGCGCCGGTCTCCAGCCGGCCGGCCTTGACCAGCGACGCAATGAGAAACTGCAGCTTCTCGGCCTGCGCGGTGAGCTGCGCGACGCAGTCGCGGCAATCCGGCGGCAGGTCCTTGTCCGCCAGCAGTCCGGCGTACAGCAGCAGGTTCGCGACCGGCGTTTTGGTTTGATGCGAGATATCCGCGATCAGCGCCTGCACACGCGCCCGATCCTCGGCAAGTCGCGTCGCGGACGTACCGCTTGCGTCCAGATAACGCTTGAGCCTGGCCTCGACCGCGGACAGGCGGCTTTCGTCAAAATGCGTGGGGACAAACGCGCCGCACACCGCGTCGTCCAGCATGCGGTCCAGGCTGTTCATGGTGCGGCGCAGGCGCAGCCGGTCGTAAACAAGCACGGCCAGCGCCAGCAGCACGGCGGCCAGAGCGATCCACTTCATGTCTCCACCGCCCAACTGTACCCCACGCCGTATACGGTTTTGATGGGTGCGTTTTTGCCCAGCTTGCGCCGCAGCCGACCAACCGTGACCGACAGCGCGTTCTCGTCCACATAGTCCGCGCCGTCCGTCCAGATGCGGTCGAGCAGCGTGTCGCGCGGCAGGGTATGCCCGCGGTTCTCGACGAGCAGGCGCAGCAGCCGCTGCTCGGTCTGCGAAAGCTGGAGCGGCCTGCCCTCCACAGCGAAGTCCAGCCGGTCGAAATCAAAGCGGAACCCGTCCTGTTCGAACACAGCGGATGCGGCGGCGGGGGCGTTGCGGCGCAGCGCGGCCTCCACGCGGGCGCGCAGCACCGCGAGCGAAAAGGGCTTGGTGATATAGTCGTCCGCGCCCAGCGTCAGGCCGGTCACGATATCGGTTTCCAGGTCGTTCGCGGTCAGCAGGATGACCGGCGGGCCGCCCGCGGCGCGTGTCTCCTCCAAAAGCGCCAGCCCCGAGCCGTCCGGCAGGTTGATATCAAAGATGGCAAGGTCGAAGGTTGCGGTGGCGAGCGCCCGCCGCGCGTCCGCGCAGCCGGTCGACAGCGTGCAGGCGTGCGCGTCGCCCAGCGCGAGCGTCAGCCCGCGGCCGAGCGCGGGGTCGTCCTCAACGATCAGGATGTGTTCCATGGCAGTCACCTCACGCTCCCCATTGTAGCACAAACAGGGCGCGCTTAAAAGCGCGCCCTGCGAAAAATGGTTCAGGAATGGATGTGCAGCGCGCGGCATACGCTGCGGAGCGTCACGCGGTACACGAGATACAGCAGCGCGGATACCGCCGCGACCACGGCAAGGCACGCGCCCATGCCCGCCAGCTCGGAATGGGTAAAGCCGAGGGGATCGCCGTTGAAGTACAGGATCATCATATAGAATATCCAGATCAATCCGGTGCCGACCAGCGCGGGGACGAGGAACACCCGACCGATCTGTCCGCGCACCGAGTGGAACAGATAGCCGTTGGACGCGCCAAGGTGCCGCAGGTCGTCATACACGCGGGCATTGACGAGCGCGATGGTCATGCAACGGGTAAATGCGATGACGATGACCGCCGCAAAGCACACGATGGCGATAAAGATGAACAGCATGAGGAACACCGCCATGGTGGTGACGAAGTCGTTCTGGTCGAGGATGCGGAACTGGGGCATGTATTTCCAGTAGTTGCGGAAGCCGGAGGAATCGCGGTCGCTGTAATCCGGCGTGAACAGGCCGCGGGAGGCGACCGCCTCGGGGGAATAGTCGTAGACCTCGCCCGCCTGCGCGGCCAGCGCGGCCGCTACATCGTCGTAATAGTCCCCGACCTCGACCTCCGGACCCGAACGGTCCACGATCTCGTCAAACAGCGCCTTGGCGAAGGGATAGCTGTTCTCCACGTCCGCGACGTCAAAGAACACATATTCCTCGCGCCATACGTCGGTCAGCCCCTCGGTGAGCGCGGCGTAGTCCGTATCGTCCAGCACATAGCAGCCGAGCAGCATGGTGTACCACAGCGGCTCGATCGGGGTCACGTCCAGCGTGGCGCCGGTCGCCATGTTGGTCAGGTGGGTCGCGTCGCCGCCCGAAAGATAGCCGCTGCCGCCCTCGTCGTCCAGAATGTTGGCGCACGCGCCCGCAGGGATATCCACGTCCTGTCCGGTCAGGGCGTTGTACGCGCTTTCCGAGAAGAAGGTCGCACCTTGCAGGAGTTCCGTATACGCGGTCGTGTAGGTGGTGCCGAAGCCGGTATCCGTCTCGATGGAGTAGGTGCCGTCCTTGCCCAGCACGGCCGCGCCCTGCTGCGCCCAGGAGACGATCTCGACGTTCGTTTCCTCTGCCAGCGCCTGCACCTCGTCCCGCTGGGGCAGGGACTGGTCCGCGCGCCAGTGATATTCAAAGTCGATCGGACGCGAGGCGTAGGTATTTTCCGAGCTGGAGGACAGCATGGGCGAGTAGAACGAAGCAAAGTAGGCGCCTGCGATCAGCAGGGTCATCACCAGCATGTTGCGCACGGTCTGGCGGCCCTGGAATTTCATCATGGAGCGGGAAATGATGTGCCGGTACTGGTTTTTGCGCCGCCAGCCGTTGACGACCGTGTGTAGCAAAATCATATACATCCCCGCGAGCGCGGGCAGGTAGAAGAGCGCATCCACCGCGCCGGGGGCGTACCAGTGCAGCACCTTGACGAAAAACGTCGGCATCAGGTAGCCCAGCAGCGCGCCGGCGAGCGCGAGCACGATACCGGCCGGCCCGTACCAGCGCGGCACCGCACGGATGGGTTCGGACTTGTGGGATTCCTGCACGATGTCAATGATGTTGGTGCGGCGGATGAAGCGCGCGGCGAGCGCGAACAGCATCACGACCACATAGGCCGAAAACGCCAGCGCGAGCAGGTAGGCCTGCGGGTCGAACAACAGCGGCATCTCCTGCGAGTCCACAAGGAAGGTGCGGAAGCCCTGCCAGACGGCCCACGCGAGCGGCGCGCCCAGCGCCGCGCCCGCGGCGCACGAGCCGAACGCGATCAGAGTAAGCTCCTTGACCAGCTCGCGGCGGAGCTGGCCGCGCGACGCGCCGAGCGCAAGGAATACGCCGGTCGCGCGCGATTTCTGGCGGAAGAACAGCCCAGCAGCATAGGTGGTGAACACCGCGCAGCCGATCACTGCCAGCACGAATACCATCATCACCTGCTTGCGGCTGTCGCCGCCCTCGGGCAGGATGGTGAGGATGGTGGGCGAGCGCATCATGCACGCATAGGCGGTGATGAGCAGCACGGAAAAGAAGCAGCACCCCGCGAGCAGCCCGTACTGCCCGCGGTCTTTGCGGCGCAGCGCCGCGTAGACTTCGGAAAAGGTTTTCATCGCGATCACGTCCCCCCTATACTACTCCGCTGACATTTCGCGGATGGCGTCCAGCAGCTCGTCCTGAAACGTGCCGCGCGCCTTATCCGCGCGGGCGAGCACGCGCCATACCACGCCGTCGCGCAGGATGACCACGCGGTCGCAGAACGAGGCCGCGAACGAATCGTGCGTGACCATGAAGATGGTCGCGCCGAGCGCCTGCCGCGCCTGTGTAAAGCTGTCGATGACCGCGCGGGAGGACTTGGAATCCAGGTTGCCGGTCGGCTCGTCGGCCAAAATGAGCAGCGGGTGGTTGATGAGTGCGCGGGCGACCGCGGTGCGCTGCTTTTCGCCGCCCGAGATCTCGGCAGGGTATTTATTTTTGATGGCGGTGATGCCGAATACGTCGCACAGGCTGTCCGCTTCGTTCTCCATACCGCGCCCGGCCTGGCCGGCGATGATGCGGGGCAGCAGGATGTTTTCGCGCACGGTCAGCCCGTCGAGCAGCAGGAAGTCCTGGAACACAAAGCCCAGCTTGCGGTTGCGCACATTGGCGAGCGCGTCCTCGTCCAGACGGGCCAGCTCCTCCCCGCGCAGGGTGATGCTGCCGCTGTCCGCGGGGATGTAACAGGAGATGCAGTTGAGCAGCGTGGTCTTGCCTGAGCCGCTTGGTCCCATGACGGCGACGAATTCCCCCTCATTTACGGTAAGGGATACGCCTTTGAGCACCTCATAGGTCGTTTTTCCGACCTGATAGGATTTGTGGAGGTCTTGAACAGATAACATGGTGGATACTCCTTTCAGAAAATAACGAATTGTATTACAGCGATGGCCGCCAGATGCGCGGGATAGAACGCATAGAACACCCACTTGGGGATTTTGAGGTCAAGGCGCGTGGGGAGGAAGAGGAGCGGCGCGGCAAACACGGCGAAGAACGACCAGTCGATGCAGAGGCCGCCGACCGTAAGGCTCAGCGGATCGCCCGGCGTTACGCCGAGGCAGGTGATAAACTGCGCGCAGTACAGCGCTGCGCCCACGGCTGGATGATTGCGGCACAGGTAAAAGATCAGCATGTACTGGATGCCCATGCCGGAATAGTCGAAGTTCCACCAGGAGACCACGAAGAGCGCCGCGAGAAACAGCCACCATTTGCGCTCCTTGAGTCCGTACATGGCGAGCAGGGACAGGAACAGCGTGCAGAAGATGTTCCAGTTGGTGAACTGGGCGGCAAAGTCATGCGGGTGGAAGGCCAGCACATAGAACGGCTGGGAGATCACCGCGAACAGGCCGAGCCGGAACAGGTATTTTTTGATATCCCGCGTGTAGAGCAGGCCGACCGTCATGCAGTAGCAGAAGACCGGGAACGCGATGCGCCCCACCCAGCGGAACCAGCCCGCCTCGGGGAAGAACGCGCCGCCGATGTGGTCGATCAGCATGGCGAAAATGGCGATGAGCTTGAGGAAATTTGTATCCAGATTGGTCCTGAGCCTGGGCGCGCCCGCTTCAAACGTGGGCGGCGTGGTCAGCACGGTGCGGATGCGGGATAAAGTCAGCTTTGCAGTCATGGCGGATGCCCTCCTTTTTCTTGTCTCCAGCATACCGCGGCGGGCGGGCAAAAACAAACAGCCCTGCCAAAAATGGCAGGGCTGATGTAACATTTGGCAGGTGGGCGGCGTGGGATGTCATAAACCGCGCGTCTGCTGTAAAGTTTGGTTTGGCGAAAGGAAAGCCTTGTGGTATAATTTGTTCTGGTAAACAGTAAACAAAGGGGGGAAGCCCATGCTTCGCATCGGCATCTGCGACGATTCAGCGGAGGCGCGGCTCGGCTTGCGCGCTATGCTTGAGCGCCTGCTGGACAAGCGCGCGGTCGAGTGCCAGATCTATGAATTTTCCTCAGGCGAGGGGCTGCTCGGCTGGATGGAAAAGCACACGGGTGAGATCGACCTCGTGTTCCTGGATATCGAAATGGGCGGCATGAACGGCATGGAAGCCGCCAAGGCCCTGCGGGAGCGGAGCGACACCCTGCAGCTCGTATTCGTCACCGGCTACACGGATTTTGTGTTCGACGGATACGCGGTCGGCGCGCTCGGCTATGTGATGAAGCCGCCCCAGCCCGAGCAGATCGGCGATGTGCTCACCCGCGCGCTCGCGGCGCAGTTTAACGAGGCGGACAAGGTGTTCCTGTGCCGCAATACGGACGGCCTGTTCCGCATCCCGAAAAAGTCCATCCGCTATTTCTACTCCGACCGGCGGCAGGTCACCTGCGTGACCGACACGCGCAGCCTGACGTTTTACGCGCGGCTGGACGACGTGGCCGAGTCCGTGGGGGCGGCGTTCGTGCGCATCCACCAGCGGTATCTGGTGCGCGCGGGCGCGGTTGACCGCGTGGAGGGCGGCACGGTCGTGATCGGGGAAGAGAAGCTGCCGGTCAGCCGGTCCTGCCAGTCCACGGCGCTCGCGGCCATCGCGCGCGCCATGCTGGACTAAGGGGGCGCGCGGATGACGGCATGGGACTTTTTTGCGTGGCTGGCGACCGTACTGCTGGGCGGCGTCCTGCCTGCGCGCACGGCGCTGCGCTTTCTGGCCGCGCCCAAGGGGCGGGTGCGCTGGATTGCGCCGTATCTGGTGCTGGGCGCGGCGCTCGGCATGCCGACGTGGATGGGGGACGGCAACCCGCTCTACTACTTCCCGTTCCTGATCGCCGCTTTTCTCATCGGCTACGGCGGCAGTCTGGCCGCGCGGTTGGTGATGGGCATGATCTTTTTCGAGTGGATCATCGCGTGGAGCATGATCGTGGACACGCGCGCGGTGCTGCCCGGTTCTGCGGGCTACTGGGGCGCGCTGGCGTGGAAATTCGCCATGTGGGCGGCGGTGTGGCTGCTCGTGCGTCGGGTGCTGCGGGACGGGCGGCGGATCGCGCTCTCCGGCCGGCTGTGGGCGCTGTTGGGGCTGCTGGCGCTCTCGCCGCTGCTCAGCGAGCTGGCGTTCTCCCTGTGGAACGTCCGCGCCTACACGGAGGAGATCGTGGACGGGGTGCTCGATGCTGCGTTCTACACACTGCTGCCATTCGTATTCGTCTCCTCGATCGCACTGCTGCTCGCGGTCGTGCTGCTTTCACAGCACCAGGCGCTTGAGCAGGAGCATCAGCTCGCAGATATGCGCGAGCTGTACTACCAGGGCATCCGGCGCGAGCAGGAGCAGGTGCGCCGCCTGCGGCACGATATGCGCAACCACCTGACCGCGCTTTCCGGCCTGCTTGAGCAGGGGGAGGCCGGCCGCGCGGCCGAGTATGTGCGCAGCCTGCAGGCTGCGTCCGGCCCCTCCGGCGCCGGACGCTTTACGGAAAACGATACGGTCAATATCGTATTATCCGCCAAGGCGCGCGACATCCGCGAGGCGGGACTGGAGGCGGATATCCGCGTCTCCCTGCCGGAAAAACTGCCGGTCGCCGACCCTGACCTGTGCGCGCTGTTCGGCAACGCGCTGGACAACGCGGTGGAGGCGGCGAAGGACGCGGCGGACAAGCGCATCACTGTGCGCGCCCGCGCGGACAAGGGGCTGCTGATGCTGCGCGTGGTCAACGCTTACGCGGGCAAGCGCACGGAAAAGCCGGACGGGCTGTTCGGCACCACCAAGGCGGACCAGCGTGCGCACGGCTTCGGCCTGCGCGGCATGCGCGAGATCGCCGCGCGTTACGGCGGCACGCTCGAGGCGGCGGCACGGGATGGGAAGTTTGAGCTGGTGGCCTGTCTGCCCCTTGCGGAAAACCGGACCGAATAGCCGGCGGCGCGGCATAGAAAAAAGCATCGGATGATTTTTCATCCGATGCTTTTGTGTTTTTACCAGGCGGGCTCCAGCTCTTTTTCGCCGCAGTATTTGTGCAGGGTCTCGCGAACCGCGTGCGGGCCGCGGTTCAGCTCGTTGAACAGTTCGACGACCTTTTCGCCCACGCCGACCTCGAACAGATTGATGCCGAAGTACATGGTGCTGGAAAGCAGCGGGTACAGGCGCTCTTCGGTCACCTGGTCGCCCAGGCGGGCCTCGCCGAGCAGCTTGTGGACGTTTTCGATCCGCGCGTCCGGACTGAGCTGGAACGGCTGGCCCTCGTCGTCCACGCCGACCAGATAGCGCAGCCAGCAGGCCAGCACGAGCGGGATATAGGTCAGGTGGGTTGCCCGATGCATGGGTACGGGCGAGTTATAGTAGGCCTTGAGCGTTTCCCCGAAGCGGATGGCGAGCTTGCGGCTGGTGTCGGTCGCGATGCGCTGGGGCGTATCCTGCAGGAACGGGTTGGGATACCGCTCGCCGAGTACCTCGTGCAGGAACGCGAACGGATCGATCACGCCGGGGTCGGTGACGAGTGGCATGGCCTCGCGTTCGGACATGCGGGTAATCAGGTTCACCAGGTCGGGGTCCTGCATTTCGTCGCAGATACGGGTGTAGCCGAGCAGGCAGCCGAACAGGCCCAGCGCGGTGTCCATCGGGTTCATGCAGGTGCAGGCCTTCATGCGGGCCGACTTTTCCACGATCGAGCGGCTGGTCAGGATGACGCCGAGCTGCTCGAACGCGGGATGGCCGTTCGGGAAATCGTTTTCGATCAGCAGGTGCTGCGGACGCTCGGAATTGACATAGGCCGCGGCGACCGTATTTTTGGCGGTCGTGAAGATCTCCATGCCGCTCAGCCCGTCCGCCTGCAGCATGGCGCAGACGCGCTCGTCCGGATGCGGGGTGATCTTGTCGATCATGGAGAGCGGGTAGGTCAGCTTTTTGGTGATATAGTCAAAGTCCTCCTGCGTGATGTGTCCGTGTTCGAGCCAGCCGCCGGCGAGGTCGGTCGTCATGCGGCGGAGCAGGTGGCTGTTGTTCTGGCAGTTGTCGAGCGAAACCAGCGCGACCGGCGCAAGACCGGCGCGGGCGCGCGCAAGGCACAGCGCCGTGATGCGGCCGGCAAACGTGCAAGCGGCCTGCGGGCCTTGCCGGATATCCTGCTCGATCGCGGGCAGGAAATGACGCTGGTCGTCACGCAGGACGTAGCCTTTTTCCGTGATGGTGAACGACACCATCTGCAGGTCGGGGCTGGTGAAGATCTGGCGCAGGCGGTCCTCATCCTCGCTCATCTTCAGGCTTTCCGTGACCGAGGCGACAACCTCCTTGTTGACCGTGCCGTTGGGATACACGGTCGCGACGATCGAGAGATGGTCGCAGCTCCGGTAGCAGCGGTCAATCAGTTCTTCGTCATAGCCCTCGCAGCAGATCACGCCGGCTTGGGACAGGCGGGCGGTCAGCAGGCGCTGCGCGAGCACAGCGGGAAAAGCGCGGAACAGGTTGCCGGCGCCGAAATGCAGCCAGACCGGATGGGCCTTGGTGTAATCGCGGGCAGCCTGGATATCATACTGCGGCAGGCGGTAGCCTTTCCAGGAAAGGTTTTGCGAAAGGTTTTCAAGAGAAAGTTTCATGGGTTCACATCCTTTGGTGTTCATAGGAATGGGAATGCGGTTGCCGGTGGATACTCATATGTATATAGTATACCAAAAACGCAGGTGAAACAATGTTTTTTTAAGCGCAGCGGCCGGATTTTTCCATTCCGGCCGCCGCGCTGCGCTTTCCCTAAAAGGGCGGGGCCGCCCCGCCCGGCCTTATGCCAGGAAAGAGCGGCTCATGATATAAAATTCCTCCTGGCTGGGCAGGCGGCGCTTTTCCATGGGCTCCAGGCTGTCGTCATACCGCGCCGCCGCCTCTTCATCGACCGCCATAGCGGGGCTGCCGTGATATACCCAGCGCTCCCTGCCGAGCGCCTGGGGAACAAGCTCCTTGACCAGCATCGCCGCGGGGAAGCGCCCGTCCTCCGTGGCGATCTGGAACCGCCTGCAGCTTTGAAAGCCGCGGCCCACATAATTGGCGGGACTGCCGAAAATAACGATCCCATCATACCCAAGGGCGGCCGCGCGCGCGAACGAATGTTCCATCAGCCGCGTCCCATAGCCTTTCCGCTGGTGCTCCGGCGCGATGCTGAGCGGGCCGAACGTCAGGATATCCTTTTCCCTGCCCGACGCGCCGACCAGCTTGGCTTTTGTATACATAATATTGCCGATGACCTGCCCGTCCAGCTCGAGCACGAAATCCAGCTCCGGCAGGAAATCCGCATGCCCGCGCATGCAGCGGACCAGGTAATGCTCCACGCAGCCCGGGATATAAATGTTGTAGAAAGCGCGGCGTGTGAGCGCTTCCACGGCGGCATAGTCGCCTGCCGTTTCCTTGCGTATCACCATCATGTGACCATCTCCTTTCGGTTTGTTGCCGGCGGATAAAAAGGGGCTGCGGGACGGCTGGCGTCCCGCAGCCCGCTGCGCGGTTCCCCCAGCCGGTCAGCCCAGCGCCTCGCGCAGCTTGTAATGCATCAGCTTGCCGGTTGCGGTGTGCGGCAGCTCGTTGACGATATGGTAGACGCGCGGCCATTTATAGGAGGACAGCATGGGGCTTTGCGTGCAGTACGCTTTGAGCTCCTCTGTGGTCAGGCTGCCGTCCGACGGGACGACGTATGCCGCCACGACCTCGCCGCGCAGCGCGTCCGGCACACCGATGACCGCGCTTTCCGCGACCTTGGGGTGGCCGTTGAGCACGGCTTCAATCTGCGCCGGATAGATATTCTCGCCCGCGGACACGATCATGTCGTCCTTGCGGCCGGCGACGGTGACGAATTCGTCCTCGTCCCAGGTACCCACGTCGCCGGTGTAGAGCCAGCCCTTATAGAATTTTCGGGCGGTCATTTCCGGATTGTTGAAATAGCAGAACGCGCTTTTCGCGGGGGAGGAAATGATGATCTCGCCCGGCGTCTCCCCGTCGCGCGGGACGGTATCCTCCGGCTCCGCGTGCGCGCCGTCCGCGCGGAGGGCGACCAGACGCACCTCGTCGTCCGTGCAGGAGCGGCCGGCCGAGCCGGCCCGGGCGGGCAGGTCGAACGGACGCAGGAAGGTGTTCCAGAACGTTTCGGTGGTGCCGTAGCCGTTGAAGATGTTGGGGGTCAGAAGCCGCATGTATTTTTCGCATGCGGCCTTTTCAAACGGCGCGCCCATGGTCACGATGCCGCGCAGCGCGGACAGGTCGGCGGGCGTGCGCTCCTGGGTGCGCGCGAGCATGGCGATGATGGTCGGTACGCCGATCAGGAAAGAAATGCGGTATTTTTCCGCGTATTCCAGGCAGCGCTTGGGCGCGAAGTCGCGCAGGATGACGACCTCGCCCCCCGCGTACAGGGTTGGGCAGGGGCCGCCCGAATGGATGCCGCCGCGGTGGAACCAGGGGGTCATATTCATTGTGCGGTCGGTCGGACCCAGCGGGAAGTGCATCATCACATCATGCGCGGAAAGCACCTCGTTGACGTTGTTGATCGGCACGCCCTTGGGCCGGTTGGTCGTACCCGAGGTATACAGGCGGGTGGTTTCGTCGTAGATATGGGGGGCGAAATCGACCGGCGGGTCGGCCTCCGGCTGGCCGGACACATAATCCGGATAGCGGACATGACCGTCGGGCGCCTGCGCGCCGCCGCGGGAATCGACCATCACAACGGTTTGCGGCTTGTGCTCGCACAGGGCAAGCGCGCCGCCGGACAGTTCGCCGAAGGCCGCGTCGTACAGGAACGCCTTGGGGCGGCTGTCGTCGATCACGAGCGCGAGCTCGCCCGCGCCCTGGCGGTAGTTGACCGGACTGGCGATAGCGCCGATCTTATGCGCCGCCAGATAGCAGAACACGAATTCAGGGGAATTGAGCAGGGCGAACATCACCACGTCATTTTTCCCCACCCCGTCCGCGCGCAGCGCGTGCGCCAGGTGGTTGGCCGCGGCATTCAGCTCGCGGTAGGTCCAGCGGCGGCCGGAGAGCGGATCGTGCAGCGCCGGCCGCATGCCGAAACGGGATACGTTGCGTAAAAAACCGTTCAAATAGGTGAACCGAGTCTCAAAGGTGTCCCGAAACATGGACACATCATAGGTATATTCATTCTTCATTTCAAAGGGGCCTCATTTCTGGTATCGGGAAAGGACGATGCTGGAGTTCTGCCCGCCGAAGCCGAGGGAGTTGCTCATGGCTGAGTCGATATTCGCCCGGCGGGCCTGGTTGGGAACATAATCAAGGTCGCATTCCGGATCTGGATTTTCAAGGTGCAGGGTGGGCGGCAGGATACCGTCGCGGATGGCCAGGATGCAGGCGATCGCCTCGGTCAGGCCGCCTGCGCCCATCAGGTGTCCGGTGGCGGATTTGGTCGAGGACATGGGGGGCGCGGTCTCACGCCCGCCGAACACGGCCTTGACCGCCAGCGTTTCCGCCTTGTCCCCCAGCGGGGTGGAGGTGCCGTGCGCGTTGATGTAGCCGATGGCTGCGGGCGGCAGGCCGGCGCGTTCGAGCGCCCGCTTCATACAGGCCGCGGCGCCTGCGCCGTCCGGACAGGGCGCGGTGACGTGATGCGCGTCCGAGGTGTTGGCCCAGCCGGCCAGCACGGCGTAAATATCGGCGCCGCGCGCCAGGGCGTGCTCCTCGGTTTCGATGATGAGCGCGCCGCCGCCCTCGCCGATGACGAACCCGTCGCGGCCGAGGTCGAACGGGCGGCAGGCATGCGCAGGGTCGTCGTTGCGGCGGGACAGCGCTTTGGCCTGCGACAGGCCGGACACCACAATCGGACACAGGATGCTTTCCCCGCCGACCGCGAGCACCGCGTCCGCCTCGCCGGTGCGCAGCAGCATGGCGGCGGTCATGATCGCGTCGCCGCCCGCGGAGCAGGCGGTGTTGAGCGTCAGGCTCGGCCCGCGGATGCCATGCGCGATGGCGATCTGCGCGGCGGCGATGTTGCCGATGGTCATAGGCACGAAGCGGGGGCCGACGCGGTGGCCCGCGTCGAACGCGGACTGTGTCTGCGCGACCGTGGTCACGCCGTCCATCGCCGTACCCATCACGATGCCGATGCGGTCGGGCTCGCCCGAAACCGAAAGCCCGCTGTTCCCGAGCGCCTCCTGCGCGGCCGCGAAAGCGAACTGCATGAAGGGGTCCATTGTGCGCGCGAGCGCCTTGGGCATGTGGTCGCCGGGGTCGAAGCCCTTCAGCTCGGCCGCGATCTGCACGGGCAGGCCGGATGCGTCGAAGCGGGTGATCGGGCCTACACCGCAGCGGCCGGCCTTGAGAGCCTCCCAGTAGGCGGCGACCCCGATGCCGATGGGCGTTACTGCGCCCATGCCGGTGATTACCAGTGTTTTTTCTTTCATACTCATTCCTCAATTTCTATATTCAGTTGATAGAAATACATGTATAGTATACCAGATTAAGCAAAAAAATAAAAGTATTTTCACCTTGTAATGTGTTCAATAACAAAAGCCTCCCCGCTGCAGCGGGGAGGCTGGGAAAGGAAAACTCAGGCTTTTTTCGGTTCGGCAGGCGCCGCGGCGCCTGCGGAAAGGTCGGGCAGCTTGGGCGCCCAGGTCCTTTCCGGCGGGCGGATATCGATTGCGGGGTTGAAGGCATAGTAGTTCTTCGCGTCCAGATTCTCCTGCACGACGCGCAGGGCGTCGCCGAAACGCTGGAAGTGTACGATCTCCCGTTCGCGGAGGAATTTGAGCGGCTCGCGGACATCCGGATTGTCGATCAGGCGCAGCAGGTTGTCATAGGTCGTGCGGGCCTTCTGTTCCGCTGCCATATCCTCGAACAGGTCGGTAATCGGGTCGCCCTTGGACTGGAACGTCATGGCGCTCCACGGCGTGCCGGAGGCGAATTGCGGATAGATACCGGTCGTGTGGTCGACAAAATAGGTATCGAAGCCGCCCTCTTTGATCTGTTCGGGCGTCAGGTTGCGGGTGAGCTGGTACACAATAGCGGAGATCATCTCCATGTGCGCCAGTTCCTCTGTACCTGCGGCGGGGTCGAAATGACGCCCGCTGGATTTGACAGCCCGCGCCCCGCGGCGCTATAATAAGTGCATCAAACACAGAGAAAAGAGCGGATGAACGGATGAAGGAAGTCGTAGCCGCCCTGATTTGGGACGGAGACCGGTTTATGATCTGCAAGCGGCCGGCGCATAAGGCGCGCGGCTCGCTCTGGGAATTTGTGGGCGGCAAGGTCGAGCCGGGCGAGAGCCGGTCCGAAGCGCTGATCCGTGAGTGCAGTGAGGAACTTGCGATCACCGTTGCGCCGGGCGCGCCGTTTATGGAGGTCACGCATGTGTATCCGGATATGTCCATCCACCTGACGCTGCTCAACGCCCGCATCACCGCGGGGGAGCCGCAGCTTCTGGAGCATGAGGCGCTGCGCTGGATCACACCGGCGGAAATACCGGAATATGAATTCTGCCCTGCGGACGAGGCGATCCTCGCCCGCCTGCGCGGGGCGGCCGAGTAAAAACCAGTACGCAAGGAGGACGGCGTTTATGCTGGCATATACCTATGTGGAGCGCGGGAAATTCGCGCTCAGAAACAAGCCCGTGCCGGTCGTTCAGGACCCGCACGACGCGGTTGTGCGCGTGACGCTGGCGAGCATCTGCACGAGCGACCTGCATATCAAGCACGGCTCCGTGCCGCGCGCGGTGCCGGGCGTGACTGTCGGGCATGAAATGGTCGGCGTGGTCGAGCAGGTGGGCGCGGCGGTCACGGCGGTCAGACCCGGCGATCGGGTGACGGTCAATGTCGAAACGTTCTGCGGCCGGTGCTTTTTCTGCGAGCACGGCTATGTCAACAACTGCACCGACCCGAACGGCGGCTGGGCGCTTGGCTGCCGTATCGATGGGGGACAGGCGGAATACGTCCGCGTGCCGTATGCCGACCAGGGGCTGAATGTGATTCCGGACGGCGTTTCCGACCGTGAGGCGCTGTTTGTGGGGGATGTGCTGGCGACCGGCTTTTGGGCGGCGCGCATCGCGGAGATCAAGCCCGAAGATACCGTGCTGATCCTGGGCGCCGGCCCGACGGGCATCTGCACGCTGCTCTGCGCGCGGCTGCACGGCCCGGGCAGGGTGATCGTCTGCGAGCCGGATCCGGTGCGCCGCCGTTTTGTGGAGGAGCGGTATCCGGAGGTGCTGACCGTAACGCCGGAGCAGGCGCCGGATTTTGTCCGGCGGCACAGCCGCCATGGCGGCGCGGACGCGGTGCTCGAGGTGGCGGGAACCGCGGACAGCTTCCGGCTTGCCTGGGAATGCGCGCGCCCCAACGCGGTGGTGACTGTGGTTGCGCTGTACGACGCGCCGCAGACGCTGCCGCTGCCCGATATGTACGGCAAAAACCTGACCTTCAAGACCGGCGGCGTGGATGGCTGCGACTGCGCGGAAATCCTGCGCCTGATCGCGGCGGGCCGACTGGACACAACGCCCCTGATTACGCATATTTTCCCGCTGCGCGAGATCGACGCGGCCTATGACCTGTTCGAGCACCGGCGCGACAATGTGGTCAAGGTCGCGGTCACGACCGAGGGATAAGCGCGGGAATGGCAGAAAGGCCGCCCTTTTGGGCGGCCTTTCTTTGCTTTTCCGGATATATATGCGCAGCCGGTCAGTCAACGAGCTTGTCAAGTTCCTTGACGTATTCCGTGCCGCTTGCAGTCTTGTGTTCGGCCTGCTTGGCGTACATACCGACCGCGGCGGCGGACTTGCGGATCGGCTGCATGGTACCCGCGCCTGCGACGCAGCCGCCCGGGCAGGCCATGCCTTCCAGCAGGTAGCCGTTGTACTTGCCGGCCTTGGCGGCGGCGAGCAGGTGGCGGCATTCGCGCAGGCCCTCTGCGTTGGCGACCTTGACCTCGCGGTCAGGGTACTTCTCCTTGATGACGTTGACGACCGCCTGCGCCACGCCGCCGGAGACGGCGAAGTTGCGCCCGTCGGTCGAAGCGTCGTTGACGCCGTTCGGGTCCTCCGGCACCATGGTCAGCTCAACGTGCTTGGCGTCAAAAATACCGGCCATTTCCTCAAAGGTGAGCACGAAATCCACTTCGCTGCGCACGTCGGTGCGCATGGCTTCGAGCTTTTTCGCCGCGCACGGCCCGATGAATACGACCTTGGCGTTTTTGTGCTGGTGCTTGATCAGGCGTGCGGTCAGCGTCATGGGCGTGAGCGCCATGGAGATGCAGTTGGCATAATCGGGGTACAGCTTTTTCGCCATGGTCGACCAGGCAGGGCAGCAGGAGGTCGCCATGAACGGCAGCTTTTCCGGCACCTCTTCCAGGAAGTCGTCGGCCTCCTGCGCGGCGCACAGGTCCGCGCCGATCGCAACCTCGAAAACGTCCGCAAAGCCGAGCTGCTTCATCGCGGCGCGCAGGCGGCCGGGCGTGACCTTGGGGCCGAACTGGCCGACGAACGCGGGCGCGACGGCGGCGTAAACGCGCTCGCCCGACTGGATCGCGCGGATGACCTGGAAGATCTGGGACTTATCCGCGATCGCGCCGAACGGGCAGTTGACCAGGCACATGCCGCAGGAAACACACTTGTCGTAATCGATATCCGCCTTGCCGTTCTGGTTGGTGCGGATGGCGTCCATGCCGCAGGCGGCGGCGCAGGGGCGCTTCTGATGGATGATCGCGTTGTAGGAGCAGACCTCCACGCAGCGGCCGCACTTGATGCACTTTTCCTGGTCGATCACCGAACGCCCGTTATAGCGGGCGAGCGAAACGGCGTCCTTGGGGCAGACCTCGACGCACGGATGCGCCAGGCAGCCCTGGCAGCCCTCGGTCACAACGACCTGGTTCTCCTTGCAGCCGTGGCAGGCGAATTTGATGATGTTGATCAGCGGCGGGGTATAATAGGTTTCGGGCTTGTCGGCGGCCTCGATGCCGTCCGAAATGGGAGAGTGGTCGGCCGCGCTGCGGTAGGGCAGGCCCATGGCCAGGCGCAGCCGCTCGCCGACAATGGCGCGCTCCAAAAAGATATCGTTGCGGAAATTGCCGACCTCGCCCGGTACAATCTCATAGGGAAGCTCTTCGATCCGTTTGTCCACCTGCCATTCAGTATGGTAGGCCATACGGGCCACCTCGCGGAAAATCCTGTGGCGGATCTCCTGGATACGGGTCTCTACGCCTCTCATTCTTTCTTCGTCCCCCTCAATATAGTTATGACATGATAAATCCTGTTTTTACAGTAAAATCGGGCTGCTTTACAACCATCATAAGCATACAGCAAAACACAATTGTTGTAAAGAAAGAAATTGTAGAAAATTTAACAAATTTCTGCGGCGCAAACAACGTCCGGCTGTGCGGGAAGTGGAAAGCGGCGGGGAGGCGGCGCATATCCTCCTGATAGAGGAGGCGATGGAATGTACAGGCAGCCGGTGATGAAAGGGGAACGTACGCGGCCGGCCGGACCGCGCTTTTGGGAGGCCTGCGGCCGGGCGCTGCTGGCGGAGGCCGAGGCCTGCGGTCTGTTGGACGCGGCGGCATACCCGCGGGCAGAACGGGAGCTGCGGCGCCGTTTGAACGACCTGGCGGCAGGGCGGGAGGCGCGGCCGTGATACGGGCCGCGGCCTATTGCCGCGTGTCCACGGACAAGGAGGACCAGGCGGGCTCCTTTGCCAGCCAGCAGCGGTATTTCGAGGCGTTTATCAGCCGCCAGCCCGACTGGGCGCTGTACCGAATCTATGCGGACGAAGGCGTGACCGGCACCTCGACAAAGCGGCGCGCGGCGTTCAACCGCATGATGGCCGACGCGCGCGCGGGCCGTTTCTCCCTGCTTCTGACCAAGGAGGTCAGCCGCTTTTCGCGCAATATCCTGGATACGGTCGCGTATACGCGCGAGCTGAAGCAGCTCGGCGTGGGCGTACTGTTCCTGAGCGACGGCATTGACACGCGGGACGCGGACGCCGAGCTGCGGCTGTCCATCATGGGCTCGATCGCGCAGGAGGAGAGCCGCCGCACCTCGGCGCGCGTCAAGTGGGGGCAGACGCGCCGCATGGAGCAGGGCGTGGTGTTCGGCCGCTCGCTGCTGGGCTACACCGTGCGGGACGGGGTACTTACGGTCGAACCCGAAGGGGCGGCGGTGGTCCGGAGGATTTTCCGCCAGTACGGGGAGGAGAAAAAAAGCACAGGCGAAATCGCGCGCGGCCTGGAGGCGGCAGGCTGCCGCACCAGTCGGGGCGGCGCGTCGTGGTCGGGCAGCCATATCGTCAAGATCCTCCGAAATGAAAAATATGTGGGCGACTTGATCCAGAAAAAGAGTATCACGCCGGACTACCTCTCCCATGCAAAGAAATACAACCACGGGGAGGAGGAAAAGATCATCCTGCGGGACCACCATGAGGCGATCGTCAGCCGGGCGCTGTGGGAGACCGTGCAGCGGGAGCTGGAACGGCGGCGGCGGCGCGGCGGCGCGGGCGCCGGTGCGGGGGCGGGGCATCTGTTTTCCGGCAGGCTGCGGTGCGGGCAGTGCGGCGGCGCGCTGGTGCCGCGCCAAAAGCGCCGGAAAGACGGGAGCCTGTACCGGCGATGGGTGTGCGGCCGGACCGTGTACGGCGGGAAGCGCGCGTGCAGCATCGGCTGGGGCCTGCCTGAAGCGGCGGCGTGGTCCATGCTGCGGCAGGCGGTGGAAAGCCTGGTGTTCGATTGGGACACGGCGGTGCAGGCGGCGGCCGAGGCGGTTACAGCCGCGATGGAGTCCGGCGGCGCGGAGGACGCGGAAAGCCGGCGGGAGCAGGCCGAAAAGCTGCGTCGGAAAAGGCTGCGCGCCCTGGACGCATTTCTGGAGGGGGCGATCACCCAGGCCGAGCTGCGCGGGCTGACGGAGCAGTATGACGGGCGGCTCGCGCGCCTGCAGGCACAGCCCGCGGCGGCCGCCGGTTTGCAGGAGGCGGCGGAGCGGCTGCGCGCGGCCCTGCGGCGGGAGGCGGGCCGCGGCGACGCCTTTTACCGCGCCCTGCTGGAGGGGATGGAGATTCGGCCGGACGGAACGGCGGCGCTCCGTCTGCAGGGCATACCGCAGGAATGGATATTCGCCGTAAAGGGGTCGGTATAACCCCGTTGTACCGATATCGGTCAGGATAGCCTTGCACTCCTTGTACGGCATGGCATAGCGCTGGTTGAGGTAGCGCATGGAGGCGCCCAGCTCGCCGTCCGGTCCGCCAAGCTGGGTAATAACGATCTTGGCGGTCTGCGGGTCGGGATTTTTGATCTTGACCGGGAACTGTAAGCGTTTATCATATGACCACATTAATTATCCTCTCCTTCCCACGGCCACGGGTCGCCGAGACACGCGCCATACCATGACGTTCCCGCGCGCCGCAGGAAAGGGGAGAGCATCTTTTCAACTTCTTAATTTGACAAAAGTGCTGTTTTCTGTCATAATTTTTATAGGCAAAATATACAAAGAGGGGTGCGCGGCGCTGCAGGGGGGCGGCGCTGTGCGGAGAAAGGGCGGTGCTGCGCGCGTCTGCGCGGCCTACCGTAAAATGGAAGCGGAGGCAGGAACAGAGAAGGGAGAGGAGTTACCTTTGGTTAAATTTGAACATGTTTCGCTGTCTTATGGGAGCCAGCAGGTAATTTTCGATTTGAGCTTCGAGATTCCGGACAACAGGTTCGCCATCCTGATCGGCCCGTCCGGCTGCGGCAAGACAACGACGCTCAAAATGATCAACCGGCTGATCCAGCCGGACAGCGGACGCATTTTTGTGGATGGAAAGGATATCGCCCAGGAGGACAAGGTCGAGCTGCGCCGCCGCATCGGCTATGTGATCCAGCAAATCGGCCTGTTCCCGAACATGACGGTGGCGCAGAATATCTGCGTGGTACCCAAGCTGCTGAAGTATCCGAAAGATCAATGCGAGCAGATCGTGCGCGACATGCTCGCCATGGTCGATATGCCGTATGAGCAGTACGCGCACAAATACCCGTCTGAAATGTCCGGCGGGCAGCAGCAGCGCATCGGCATCCTGCGCGCGCTGGCTGCGTCGCCGCCGATCGTGCTGATGGACGAGCCGTTCAGCGCGCTCGACCCCATGACGCGCCGCAGCTTGCAGCAGGAGATGAAATCCCTGCAGCAAAAGCTGAACAAGACCATCGTGTTCGTCACGCACGACATGGAGGAAGCGCTCGACCTGGCCGACCTGATTATTTTCATGAACCACGGCCGTATCGAACAGATGGCCACGCCCGAGGAGATGCTTGCGCATCCCGCGACCGGACTGATCCACGATTTTCTCGGCAAGCATATGCCGGACAGCGCGGCCGCCGACCTCAAGGTGAAAGAGTTTATGCGCACCGGCGTTTATACGGTCGAGCAGGGGCGCGGCGTCAACGAATGCATCAGCCGGATGCAGCGCCGCAACGTGGACACGCTGCTCGTTGTGGACGAAGCGGGCAAATACCTGGGTACGGTTTCGATCACGGATATCCGGCTGACCGGACATGTGGTGGATTCGATCGCTCCGCTGATCCGGTGCAACATGCCGGTCGTGCAGACGGAGGACAACGCGCGGGCCTGCTTTGACCAGTTGATCGAAAGCGGCAGCCCGTATCTGGTCGTGCTCCGGCCGGATAAAACGGTCGCCGGCATCGTGACCAAGACCAGCATGGCGTCCGCCATGGCGGAACGGCTGTGGGGGTGAGCATATGACCTACCACGACCTTCCCCGCGCATTGCTGGCGCATTTGGGTTTCACCGCGGTTTCCGTGTTTTTCAGCTTTGTGCTGGGCGTTGCGTTCGGTATCCTGCTGTCCCGCCGGCCCCGCCTGTCCGGCGTGGTGCTGCCGGTATTGAGCGTGTTCAACACGGTGCCGGGCATTGTGTTCGTCGGCCTGCTCTTTATCTGGCTGGGCATGCAGCCCGCGACCGTGCTGATCGCCCTGTCGATCTACGCAATGTTCCCGATCCTCAAAAACACATATGCGGGTTTGGTATCGGTTGACCCGCAGTATATCGAGGCCGCCCGCGGCTGCGGCATGACGCCGCTGCAGCGGCTGTACAAGATCGAGATACCGCTGGCGCTGCCGACCATCATCGGCGGCCTGCGCATGTCCACGATCTATACCGTGAGCTGGACCGTGCTGGCGGCGATGATCGGCCAGGGCGGGCTGGGCGAGTTCATCTATACCGGCATCAGCGCCAATGACAACGGCCTGATCCTGATGGGCGCCATACCGGCCGCGCTGCTGGCGTTCCTGCTCGGCTCGCTGATTGACGCGCTGCAGCGCATGGTCGTACCCAAAGGCATGCGGAAAGGGGGCGGCGGCGTATGAGCGCGGTGATGATACTCGACCATATCTCCATTGTCGTTGCGTCCCTGCTGTGCGCAATTCTGGCCGGCGTGCCGCTGGGGGTAATATGCTATTTTTATCCCTCTGCGCGCAGGGTGATCCTGCGCGTGGTAGACCTGATTCAGACCACGCCGGCGCTTGCCCTGCTCGGCATCATCATGGTGTTTCTGGGCGCGGGCAAGCCGACCGTCATCACGGGGCTTGCGCTGTATTCTCTGCTGCCCATTGTGCGCAATACCTGCCTGGGGCTGGACCAGGTGCCGGATTACCTGGTCGAAGCGGCAAAGGGGATGGGGATGACGCGCCTGTACCGCCTGGCCCATGTGGAGATGCCCATGGCGGCGCCCATCATTTTCACCGGCATCCGCATCGCGGCAGTCAACGCGGTGGGAACGGCCGTGTTCGCCGCGTTTGTCGGGGGCGGCGGCCTGGGCGGTGTGATTAACACCGGCATCCGGCAGGATGATATGAACGCAATCCTCGGCGGCACGGGCGTGCTCATGCTCATGGCGCTGGTGCTCGACACCCTGATGGGCATTGTGGAGCGCCGGATGAACAGCCGCACAGCGGCCGCGCCCGCTTACCGCTTTCGGGTGGTCAGGCGGCTGGGGGCCGCGGCTGCGGCGGTCTGCGTGCTGGGGCTGTGCGCATGGAATTTCATCCCGCAGGACGCGGACGGGCTGGTGCTGTACCAGGGCGAATTTTCCGAGGTGCAGCTCGTTAACAGCATGATTCAGCAATTGGTCGAGGACCGGTATGATCTGACCGTGACGATCAAGGATCAGATGACCTCCAAGAACAATTTTGACGAGCTGGTCGGGGACGGACACAGCTGCGACCTGATGTACAACTGGGACGGGACCATCCTGACGACCATCATGAGCCTGGATACCGCGGATATACCGGAGGGGCAGACGCTCTACGATTTTGTAAACGAGCGCCTGCAGGATAAATATGATGTGCGGCTGATGGGCAAGATCGGCGTCAACAACACCTATGCCATCGGCGTGACGCAGGACGTGGTGGACCGGTACGGCGTGGCCGCCATCAGCGACCTGCAGCCGGTCGCGGGCGAGCTGCGCTTCGGCGCGGAGCAGGACTTTTTCACCGATGCCGGCAGCATGAAGTTCGGGCCGTTCGTGAATTTCTACGACCTGGATTTCAAGGAGGTGCGGCACGTCGATATTATGCTCAAATACAAGGCGATCGAGCAGGGCGCGTATGACGTCATGGTGGTTTACGCGACCGACGGGCTGAACAAGCGCGCGGGGCTGACCATTCTGGAGGACGACCGCCATTTCTTCCCAGACTATTACGGCACGATTCTGGCGCGGAACGATGTGTTTGAGCGCTTCCGAGAGCAGGCGCCGGATCTGGAGGACACGCTCAGCCTGCTCAACGGCCTCTTTACCGACGAACTGATGAGCGGCCTGACCTATGAGGTGGACGTGGAGGGGCGGCCGGTCGATGAGGTGGCGCATGAATTCCTGGTCGGACAGGGACTGCTGGAAAAATAAACGCAAAAACGGTGCGGAACCATATTCCGCACCGTTTTTTGCTGTGTTGGATAATGGAGGAAAGCGGTCAGGCGTCCATACGGAGGATGGCCTTGATGCACTTGCCGGAGCCGGACTCCTCGAACGCTTCGTTGATCTGCTCGAAGGGATAGAATTTGACCAGCTTGTCAAACGGGAACATGCCCTTTTTATAGTAGTCGAGCAGCTTGGGGATGAACAGCTTGGGGATGGCGTCGCCCTCGACAATGCCGATCAGGCTCTTGGCGTCGCCCATCAGCTCGGCCTGGATGTTGAACGTCACGTCGCCGGTTGCGCCGAGCACGACCGCCGTACCCATGAAGCGGCAGGACGCCAGGGCCTTTTTCACGAAGTCCGCCACGCCCGAGGTGTCGATCGCATAGTTGACGCCGCCGGGGATGATCTCGTTCTTGATCGTACCCACAATGTCGTCCACTTCCTTGCGGTTGATGGTGTGGGTCGCGCCCAGTTCCTTGGCAAGCTCCAGGCTTCTGGGATTGCCGCCGACCGCGATAATGGTCTCGCAGCCCGCGATTTTGGCCGCCATGATCGCGCTCATGCCCACCGTGCCGCAGCCGAACACCGCGATGGACGAGCCGAATTCCGGACGCAGGCGGTTGAGCACCGCGCCCGCGCCGGTCTGGATGCCGCAGCCCATGGGGCCGACGAGCGCAAGGTCGATATCGTCGTACTGCACCTTGACCGCGCTGGCCTCGTTGACGACCACATGGGTTGCAAACGAGGACTGCCCGAAGAAGGTGGCGAGCGGCTTGCCGTCCAGGGTGGACAGGCGCGACGTGCCATCCGGCTGCACGCCGCCGAAGTTGATGGCGTTGAAGTTCTCGCACGCGTGCTGGTGGGCAGTCATGCAGTTGTGGCAGTGGCCGCAGTAGCCGAAGGATATGCCCACCTTGTCCCCAGGCTGGAATTCCGTGACCTCAGAGCCGACCGCCTCGACGATGCCGCAGCCTTCATGGCCGAGCACTGCGGGCAGCGGGACCGGAATGACCTGTTGGCGGGCTGCGTCGTCGGTGTGGCATACGCCGCAGGCGGTGATCTTCACCAGGATTTCATGCTTCTGCGGGGCGGCCAGCTCGACTTCTTCGATCTGGAACGGCGCGCCGGGCGCGTGGATAACGGCAGCTTTGATTTTCATGGAGTGGTCCTCCTCGTGTCAGAATAAAAATGGAATTTCCGAAAGCCCGCGGGGTGCGGACCCAGGATGCGGGGATAGGCGCGGCGGTTCAGATATCGAGCGCGCGGTAGTAGCCGTCCGTGACCGCGTCTACGACGCGGCCGGCTCTGATGCAGTCGCCGATCTCGAACACACGCGGCGCGGCGTTGTAGAAGCTCTCCGCGCACGCGCGGTCAGCCTTCATGCCCGCGGCGAGCAGAATGGTGTCCGCTTCCAGCAGCATTTCGCCGTTCGGGCTGTCGCACAGCAGGCCGGCGTCGGTGACGGCCTTTGCGGTGGTGTTCACATGGATGCGGATGCCGCTGTTTCGCATATAGATCTTCATGGCGTTCTTGTGCATGAAGTAGGAGTCCGCGGCCCAGTCGTCCTTCATCTCCACAATGGTCACGTCCTTGCCCAGACCGTCCAGATAGATCGCGCACTCGCTGCCCACCAGACCGCCGCCGAGGATGACCACCTTCTGGCCGATGGCAGGGTCCTTCTGGTGCAGCGCGTCCAGGCTAACGACTTTCGCGCTGTCAATGCCCGGGATGGGCGGCACGATGGGCTTCGCGCCCACGGCGGTGAGGATGACGTCGGCCTGCAGCGCCTCGGCCTGTTCCGCGGTCAGGGCGGTATTCAGGCGCACGTCCACGCCTGCTTCGCGCAGCCGGCCCTCGAGTACCTGCACGAAGCGGTACATGTCCTGCTTGAACGGGATGTACTGCTCGGAGAGCAATTGCCCGCCCAGACGGCTGTTTTTCTCATACAGCGTGACCGTGTGGCCGCGCTGGGCGGCCGTGACGGCGGCGTACATGCCGCCCGGGCCTCCGCCGACGACCACGACCTTTTTGGGCGTTGTCGCGGGCGCGCCGTAAAAGCTCTCCATCTCGCGGCCGACGATGGGGTTGAACGCACAGCAGAACGTGCGGTTGGTCAGATAATTGTAGAAGCAGGTGAAGCAGCGGCAGCAGCGGGTGATATCGTCCTTGCGGCCGGAGAACGCCTTTTCCGGAAAATAGGGGTCGCAGATCGACTGGCGGGCGATCTCGATCAGGTCGGCCTGACCTGAGGCGAGGATTTCCTCCATCTGGTCGGGATCATTCAGACCGCCCAGCGTCGCGACCGGAGTCTTGACGTGCTTTTTGATTTCAGCCGCCAGGTAGACGTTGCAGCCATGCTCGACAAACATTGAGGGATGGGTCAGCACGAACACGTCAGGGTCCTCGTGTACGCCGGCGGAAACGTGGATGATGTCCACCTTGCCGTCGATGGCCTTGGCCATCGCAATGCCCTCGTCCAGCCCGTAGCCGCCCTCGGTCAGCTCGGCGCCGCTCATGCGGAATTCAATGGGGAAGTTTTCGCCCACCGCCTCGCGCACTTTTTCGATCACGAGCAGGGGAAAACGCATGCGGTTCTCCAGACTGCCGCCCCAGCGGTCGGTGCGGCGGTTCATGGACGGGGACATAAACTGGCCGAGCAGCCAGCCGTGGCCGCCGTGGATGAGGATCATGTCAAAGCCCGCCTGCTTGACGAGCGCGGCCGCGCGGCCGAATGCCTCGGCGGTGTGGACGATCTCGTCCTCGGTCATGCTGCGCACAGGCAGACCGTCGGGGTTGACCTCGTCGTTCGGGCCGAGCGCGTATGCTTCGGCGGCGTGGCCGTGGCCGCGGGCGTTGGCGTACTTGCCGCCGTGCGCCAGCTCCATGACCGCGGCGCTGCCGTGGCGGTGCATGGCCTTGGCCGCCTCCTTGAGCGAGGGCAGCGAGCCCACGTCGTACAGCGCGACCTCCTTGGTGTGCGTGCGGCCCACCGCGTCCACAATGCCCAGGCCGATGGCCACGCTGGCCAGGCCGCCGCGCGCGCGGTTTTCATGGAAGGCGATGTCTTCCTTGCGCATATGGCTGTCCGGATCCATTTCAGGGTTGGACATCGGCGCGCCCAGGATCCGGTTTTTGAACGTCAGTCCCTTGATGGTCAGCGGGCTTGCCAAATGGGGGTAATACTTGTTTTGCATAGCTGAGATCAATCCTTTCCAAAATCCTGTTTGCCGCGCCGGAACGCGCGGACATACGTCAGAGAGAAGCGGCTTTGCGGGATTGCGCCGCAAAACGGCTTTCCGGAAACGTATGCGGAGGAGTTCGCTTACAGGCCGCGTCTGCCCTGGCGAATGCAGCGGCGTATGCTATGTCGAGGTTCTGGTTCGCGCCGGTCATCGCGGCGGCCTTGCCATCCAGGCGGAACCAATCCGCCTGAAAGCGTTCATAAGGGGCGGGCATTATGGGATACCTGTCCTTTTCGGAAAAAACGGCGTTGCGTCTTTGTGGAAAATGACGGCACCTTTGGCATGCGCCCATCTTGTATCAGTATCATACTGCGGCTTTTTTCTCCTGTCGATTGCTGTGAGAGACAGAAAAAAAGATTTTATGTCCAAAAACGACGAGATGAACAAGAGAATTGTGGAAAATGAATAAAAAACCATTCGTGTTTTTGCACATATGGCGAATGCGGGAGGGGGCAAGGCTTCTGGGCGGGGAACCAGTGGCCTTGCCCTGTGCGCATACCCCGCCCGCCCGCCGCATAAGGTGGAGGCGGAGGTGGTGCGGAAATGATGGAAAAACAGGAAGCGGAGGCGCTGGCGGTCGTCCATATCCGTCCGCCGCAGGCTTCGGAGGAGGAGCGGCAGGCTGCCGTGCGGGCGCTTGCCGCCGTGTTCCGGCAATATGCACGGGCGGAGGGATAGCGTGGATTTTATCTACAGCCGCCAGTCGGTCGACAAGGCAGACAGCATTTCGATCGAGAGCCAGATCGAATATTGCCGGTATGAGGCGAGGGGCGGACCGTGCCGGATCTTTTCCGACAAGGGGTACAGCGGCAAAAACACCGACCGGCCGGCATTCCGGCGCATGATGGAGGCGCTGCGGCAGGGCGGCGCCTCGCGGGTGATCGTCTATAAGCTGGACCGCATCAGCCGGTCCATCCTGGATTTTGCGGGCATGATGGAGGAGTTCCAGCGCCTGGGCGTGGAATTCGTTTCCTGTACGGAGAAGTTTGACACCGCCACACCGATGGGGCGCGCCATGCTGAGCATCTGCATCGTGTTCGCGCAGCTGGAGCGCGAGACCATCCAGATGCGCGTCGCGGATGCCTATGCCGCCCGCATGAAGCACGGTTTTTTCATGGGCGGGCATGTGCCGTATGGCTTTGCTTTGGAGGACGCCGTGCTTGACGGGATACATACCAGGCGGTATGTGCCGCAGCCCGAGGAGGCGGGGCATATCCGTCTGATCTGCGCGCTGTACGCGGACCGGAAAAATTCGATCGGGGATGTGCTGCGCCTGCTGGAAGAAAACGGCGTTGTGAACCGGCGGGGGCGGCCGTGGACGCGAGAGCGCGTGCGGGAGACCATCCGCAATCCGGTCTATGTCCGCGCGGGACCGGGCGTTTATGAATTTTACCAGCGGGCCGGCACCGAGATGCTGAGCGGACCGGAGCTGTTTGCGGGCCGGAACGGCTGCTTTTTATTTTCCGGGGAAAGCGGGAAGCGCAAGCAGACCCATCCGGAGGCCGCGCGCCTGCTGCTCGCGCCGCACGAGGGCCTGGTGGATGAGGACGTTTGGCTGGCCTGCCGCCGGCGCTGCATGGGCAACCATCCGGTCGCCGCGGGCAACAAGGCGAAATGGACCTGGCTGGCAGGCCGCCTTAAATGCGCGTCCTGCGGCTATGCGCTGACCGTCAAGCGGGCGCCGAACGGCAGCCGCTATCTGGTCTGCTCGCACCGCTACGCCGCGCACGGCTGCACCGCCGCGGGACTGCCCAAAGCGGACACGGTCGAGCGGCTGGCCGGCGAAGCGGTGCGAGCGCGGCTGGCGGAGCTGGGGCCGCTCGAACCGCAGCGGCAAGCGGACACGGCACGCGCCGCGCTGCGCGCCCGTCTTGCGGAGCTGGAAAGCGAGCGGGAGGCGCTCGCCGCCCGCATCCCGCAGGCGAATGAACAGGCCATGTGCCTGATTAACGAACGCGCCGCCGCACTGACCGGACAGGCAGCCGAGCTCCGGCGGCAGCTGGCGGATCGGCAGGAGGCAGAGGCGGTGCCGCCGGATGGCGCGGCACAATGGGAAAGCCTGTGCTTTGAGGGGAAACGGGCGGTGCTCGACGTGCTGGTGCAAAAGGTAACGGTATCCCGCCGAGAGGTCTGCATTACCTGGCGGATATAAAGAGAATACAAAAACAGCGCCCCGCTCGCTGCGGATACCATAGTACCGCAGTGGAGCGGGGCGCTGTTTTTTGCTACATTCCGAAAGGCGGGCTTACTTCACACCCATCCAACCGGAGATGACCATTTTTTGGACCTCAGAGGTGCCTTCGTAGATTTCAGTGATTTTGGCGTCACGCATGAAACGCTCGAAAGGATACTCGCGGGTATAGCCGTAGCCGCCGACGAGCTGCAGGCAGCGGCGGGTAACGTCGCTGGCGGCCTCGGAAGCGTACAGCTTGCCCATCGCAGCAAGGTGGCTGTAGGACTCGCCATCCTGCTTGGCCTGCGCTGCCCGATAGATCAGCAGCCGCGCCGCATCCACCTTGCACTGCATATCAGCCAACTCGAACTGCGTGTTCTGGAACTGGCTCAGGCGCTTGCCGAACTGCACGCGTTCCTTGACATACTTGACGCATTCGTCAATCGCGCCCTGCGCGATGCCGAGCGCCTGCGCACCGATGCCGATGCGTCCGCCGTCCAGCGTCATCATCGCGATCTTGAAGCCCTTTCCGACTTCGCCCAGTAGGTTCTCCTTGGGTACGATGCAGTCCTCGAATATCAGCTCGCAGGTGGACGAGCCGCGGATGCCCATTTTCTTCTCGTGCGCGCCCACACGGAAGCCGGGGAAGCCCCGCTCCACAATGAACGCCGAGATGCCCTTGGTGCCGAGCGATTTGTCGGTCATGGCGAAAACGACGAAGGTATCCGCAAAGCCGGCGTTGGTAATGAATATCTTTGTGCCGTTAAGCACCCAATGGTCGCCCTTGTCCTCGGCGGTGGTCTTCTGCATGGCGGCGTCCGTGCCGGCGCCCGGCTCGGTCAGGCCGAATGCGCCCAGCTTTTCGCCCGAACAGAGATCGGGAAGGTATTTCTGCTTCTGCTCTTCCGTACCGAACGCATAGATCGGCCAGGTGCAGAGCGAGGTATGAGCGGAAACCATGACAGATGTCGTGGCGCAGTATTTCGCCAGCTCTTCCGCAACGCTGATATAGGAAACATAGGACAGTCCGGCGCCGCCGTATTCCTCCGGATAAGGCACGCCCATCATGCCCATCTCTGCGAGCTTGCGCCAGGTTTCCTCGGGGAAACGCTCGTTTTCATCGACTTCCGCGGCGATCGGCGCGACCTCCTTGACCGCGAAATCGTGCAGCATGTTCAGGATATCCTTTTCGTCTTCGGTAAAATGAAAATTCATATCAGTTCTCCTTTCTCGTTGCAGAGGAGGCCGCCGCCACACCGGCAGCGGCCCCATGCCCTGAGCGTTTGAAACGCCCTATGGAAAACGCGCGCCACACCGTACGTTTAGGCGCCGCACGGCGTCCGTGTTTTCCAAGGGAGGTATCGGTTTTGTCAGCCGCGCGCTTTCTGGATCTCCTCGGTCAGTACGGGGAGCACCTCGAACAGGTTGCCCACCACGCCGTAATCGGCCACGTCAAAGATCGGGGCGTCCGGATCCTTGTTGATGGCAACGATCACATCCGAACCGCTCATGCCGGCCAGATGCTGAATCGCGCCCGAAATGCCGCAGGCGATGTACAGCTTGGGACCGACGGTTTTGCCGGTCTGCCCGACCTGGTGGGCATGGCTGATCCAGCCGGAATCCACCGCCGCACGGGAGGCGCCGACCGTTGCGCCGAGCGCTTTGGCCAGCGCGCGCACCGGCTCGAAGCCCTCCGGACCGCCGACGCCGCGGCCGCCGGATACGATGATCTCCGCGCCCTCCAGATCGACGTTCTCCTCGTCCATGTCGCGCAGCAGCTCGATCACCCTGGTGCGGATATCCTTTTCTTCCACATGGATATCCTCGCGGATGACCTCAGCCTTTGCCTCGGTCTCCTCGCACTTCTTGAAGACGCCCGGGCGCACTGTGCCGATCTGCGGACGGTGGTCGGGGCAGAGGATGGTCGCCATCAGGTTGCCGCCGAAGGCCGGACGGGTCCAGGCGACATTGCCGCTCTCTTCATCAATATCCAGCGCGGTGCAGTCCGCAGTCAGGCCGGTCTTGAGGCGGCAGGATACGCGCGGGCCAAGGTCGCGGCCGTTATTGGTCGCGCCGATCAGCATGCTTGTCGGGCCGTATTTCTCCACGAGCGCGCACAGCGCGATAGCATAAGCGTCCGTGCTGTAATGTCCGTATTCCGCACCTTCGACGACAATGACCCGATCCGCGCCATGCGTGGACGCCGCCTCGACCGCAGCCGATACATGATCGCCGATCACAATGGCGACCAGAGCGCCGCCCTGCTTATCCGCCATCATGCGGCCGGGGGTCAATAATTCAATGCCGACGTTCTTTGCCGAACCGTCGCTGTTTGTCTCCACAAATACCCAAAGGTCTTTCGTTTTTGCTTCCATGGTTCTCCTGCCTCCCTTAAATGACGCTCGCATCGCTGAGCAGCTGGAACAGCTTGACAGCCGAATCCGCCGCGGTTTCTTCCTTGATCTTGACGCCGCCCGTTTTTTTCTGCGGCACAAAGGTCTTTTTCACCTTGGTGGGCGAGCCTTTCAGACCGGCGTGCGCCAGGTCGATGGTGGGCAGGTCTGCGGCGGTCAGCGTCGGGATATCCGCGCGGTTGGCCGCCATTTTGCGCTTGATCGTGGGATAACGCGGGTCCCAGGCGGGCTTGGTAAAGGTAACGACGCACGGCGTCTGCACCTCTACGACCTCCACGCCCTCTTCCACTTCCTTGTTGACGCGGATAAGGCCGTCCTCGGCCGCAGCCTCCAGACCGTAGGTGACCTGCGGATAATCCAGATGCTCTGCGATTTCCGGACCGACCTGCGCGGTGTCGCCGTCGATCGCCTGCTTGCCGCAGAAGATCGCGTCGAACTTGCCCTCAAGCTCCTCCACCTTTTTGATCGTCTCGGAAATGATATAGCTGGTAGCAAGCGTGTCCGAGCCGCCGAACGCGCGGTCAGATACGAGATATGCCTTGTCTGCTGCGATGGCCAGGCATTCCTTGAGCGCTGCCTTGGCCTGCTCGGGACCCATGGACAGCACGACGATCCGCGTATTCGGGTCCTTGTCCTTGATCCGCGCCGCCGCTTCCAGGGCATAGCCGTCGAACGGGTTCACGATCGACGGCACGCCTTCCCGAATCAGCGTATTCTTTACCGGATCGATCTTGATCTCCGTTGTATCCGGTACCTGCTTGATACATACTAAAATGTTCATGGTGTTCCTCCTGTTTGGTTTAATGAATGAAGCACAGGCAGTCAGTTTTCTGCAAATGCCTGTATCTTGGTCAGCGCCTGGCCGCTTTCCGTGGTGCTTTGGTCGATGTCAATACTGAAGCTCATAAGTCCTGCGCGCGTCACAACGTCAATCACCGATGGCTGGTCGTATTCTTCGATCTCGCAAAAGCGCATCATGCACAGCACGACACAGTCCGCGCCATTGTCCTTTGCCAGCTTGGCAAGCATTTGGCCGCGCGCGGTATTGTTATCGTCGTGGGCGGTCGAACAGCCGTAAATGGCAAACCAGTGCAGCGCAAGGCTTTCGATTGCGGAGTTGGCCGCGGGATAATCGCTGCGGTACTGACGGGATTCCTGCGCCAGGTCGTCGCCGACCACGGCGACGTTGTTATCGGCAAAGTAGCCGAGTACCTCGTCCGGCTCGCAGGTGATGCCGGTGAGGATGACTTTTTTACCCTTCCAGTCGCAGACCGGTTCGGCGGCGAGCGCCTCGGTCAGCGCGGAAACCATTTCAATGGTCTTTTCCGGACGCAGGAACGTGGCGGCTTTCATGACATGGTGGCGGTCGGCCGGCCGGATGAGGTCGAGATGGTCGTTCGCCGCTTCGCAGAAGGCCCGCATGACCGCGTTTCGTTTGTTGCACAGCGCGATGGCGTTCTGCAAGGCTTCGTTTGTGATTTCCTTGCCGGCGATCTCCTCCAAGGCGCTACGTACCGTCTTGAGCTCCTCAATGAGGAAATCCCGCGCGCCGGGATCCTTGCGGTTCTGCGGATAAATAAAGGTGATCGGGCGGATGTCCTTAACGCCTGCGCGCCATGCGGAGTTCATGCCGCGGAACGTATCGCAGATGATGGGCATGATCGCCGCGGAGACGCCCTGATACGCGCCGGTCATGCCGAACTCCAGGCAGGAGCGCAGCAGGGAGCAGGTGAAGATAGGGGCGTACTTGCCGGCTATCTGAGGGTTGCATTGGCCGCCCCAAATACCCATCGGCACCATGCCGGCCGCGAGGACGAGCGGCTGGGGGGTATAGACGGGGAAACAGGCGATCACCTTGTCGCCGGCATCGAGATACTCTTTCAGCAGACGCTGCGGATTTTTGCTGATGTCGTCAAACTGCGCCAGCAGGGTTTTTACGTCAGCCATTACTGCTCCGCCTCCTTATTTGCTTTCATTACATCCACCAGGCTTTGCAGCCGGGTTTCAAACTGGGCCTCGTTGAAAATCGTCGGGTCGGCCTGATCGCCGTCGAAGAACACGACGGGGATACCGCATTTTTCCTCCACGATCTCCCGCCCGCAGGTCATCTGGTAGGTCATGAATTTGCAGCTGCGGTTGATATGACAGAACATGCCGTTGCACTGGAAATGGTTGGCGACATCCGCGCGCTTGCCCATCATCGTGGTCGTATTGACGACGTTGGTGGAGGAAAGCATATACTGCTCGGCCATCTCATCCAGATTGCCCGGCGTATAGTGCAGGCTCCAGGCGCCGACATAGCCGTTTGTAACGCAGTTGACGCCATACTTTTTCATGGTCTTGAGGTTAAAGCCAAGATTCGGCCAGCAGGCGATGCCCTCCCAGTCGACACGGTACTCCTGAGGCGAGGTGCCGAAGGTAGTCGTGCCGTTGTCGATATGCTCCTGGATCTCGCGCTTGAGCTGCAGGAGCACCTCAGTGGTTTCACGCCGGCTGCGCGCAACGACCATGGGCGCCATGTAGTTGAACAGGTCGAAACCGTTGAGCGGAGCGGGGTTGCGGTCGTTCATCAGGACGCACTCGTCAAACAGCCGCGCGTTTTCGACCGAGATTTTCTGCAGCTCAAGGAATTTATCCCAGTCGAATTTCTTGCCGAAGAATTCCTCCATACGGTGGATGTTGTGCTCGATCTGGCTGCGGCCGTAAGCGATCCAGTGCTTAGCGGGCTTGGCGTCCGTATAGTTGAACAGGCAGTCCTGCATGAAGATCGGGATATCCAGCTCGCGCGACAGGCATTCGTACCATTTAAGCAGCTCAAAGCAGCTGTTGGTGGCGCAGAGCAGGAATGTAGGACGCGGCATGCGCTGCACGGAGGGCGGCTCATAGTTGGGGTCGTTGGCCATCTGGTGCGCCATGCCGATGCTCAGGCGGGCGTAAGAACAGATATCGTTGGAATAACCCAGCTCGCCCTCCGAGGTTGCGATAAAACGGGGGGAATCATGGCGCGCGGCTACGCCGGCCGCGTTGTTTTCAGGATACAGGACAGGTACGTCGAACGTGGCGCACAGCTCCTGCGGAAAGATAGAGGTGGACCAGCCGACCGGCTCGCCCTTGGCCTCTGCGTCCCAGGCGGCCTGGTAGATGCTGTCAACCAGCGCGTTCAGCATTACGCGGGATTTGGGAAGCGGGCGCTTTGGCTTTTTTACTTCAGTAGTTTCGCTCATAGGGGTTCCATCCTTTCCTGCGAATGAAAATATGGCGTTCAGGCGGACCGCATGCTGCCCAGTGCGTACAGTGCGGCACCGAGCGCGCCGGCGAGCTGGCAGTCCTCATGAACCTGTATGGGGTGCTTGATCTCCTCCTCCAGGGAATGAACAAGCCCCTTGTTGAGTGCGACGCCGCCGCTCATGGCGACCTCCGGCTGGATTCCGCAGCGCTGCACCAGGGATGCGACGCGGCGCGCCACGGATTTATGGATGCCGGAAACAATGTTTTCCAGCCTGATGTTCGCGGCCAGCTTGGAGATGACCTCGGACTCGGCAAAAACCGTGCAGGTGCTGCTGATTTCGGCCGCCTCGTCCGCCTGGAAAGAGAGATCGCTCAGGTCGGTCACCTCTACGTCGAGTACCTTGGCCATGGTGTCGAGAAAACGTCCGGTACCCGCCGCACATTTGTCGTTCATCACGAAATTCAACAGCATGCCCTTGCCGTTTATGCGCATGACCTTGATGTCCTGCCCGCCGATATCCACAATCGTACGGGTATTGGGCAGAAGGTGGGCGATGCCTCTGGCATGGCAGCTCAGCTCGCTTTTTTGATCGTTAATCCCCTCGAAAGAGAAACGGCCGTATCCGGTTGCAGTGATCCATTGGATATCGTCCCGCGTGATGCCAGCCTTTTCCAGCGCCTGCGCGAACACGCGCGCCGGACCAACGGTACCCGTGCCGATTGGGACGATCGCTTTGGCCGCGATGCCGCCGTCCGCTGCCAGAATGACGGCCTTGGAAGCGGTGGAACCGATATCAATGCCTGCTGCAAACATCAGATCACCCCGTCCTCCGCAAACTGGGCGAGCTGCTCGTCCGTATAACCGAGCAATCCGCCGAATACGTCCTTGTTGAATTTGCCGAGCGGCTGGCCGGGCCATTTGATTTCACCCGGCGTTCCCAGCATTTTGGGGCAAACGTTCTGCATCTTGATTTTGCCGAACTGCTCGGTTTCGACCTCGACGATATCGTCGCGGGCTGCGAACTGCGGGTCCTCCATAATATCGGCCACGTTGTAGATCGGGCAGGCAGGGATGCCTTCGCCCAGTATGTCGAGGCATTCCTTCAGTGTGTGAGCGCGCGCCCACTTGGCAAATTCCGCGTTGATCTCCTCGCGGTGCGCCGCGCGGTCGATCGTGGTCTGGTAATCCGGATGGTCGATCAGATCCTGACGGTCGATCTGGTGCATGCAGTCGCGGTACAGCTTATCGCCCGTGATGGACAGGGCAACATACTTGTCGTCCTTGGTGAGGAAGTGACCGGATGGGACGGTAACAGTTGTGCCGTTGCCAATGCGGGTGCGGATGGTGCCGTCGTAGGAGTATTCCGCGATGATGGATTCCTGTAGCCGCAGGACCGACTCGGTCAACGCGCAGTCGATCATCTGCCCCTCGCCGGAGCCGTTGACATCACGGTCGTAGATTGCGAACATGACCGCCATGCAGCTGAACATGGCAGTATAGAAGTCCGCGACCGAGATGCCGGGCTTGACCGGAGGCGTATCCGGATAGCCGGTGACCTCCAAAAAGCCGCCGAGCGCAAGGCCCATGCGGTCAAAGCCGGGGCGGGGAGCGTAGGGGCCGGTCTGGCCGTAGCCGGAAGCGACCGTGTAGATCAGGCGCGGGTTGCGCCGGTGGATTTCCTCCCAGGTAAAGCCGAGCTTTCGGAACACGCCGGGACGGAAGTTTTCGATCAGGACGTCTGCGTCCTCAATCAGCTGCCAAAGCATTTTTTTACCCTGCTCGGTTTTAAGGTTGAGGGTAACGTTCTGCTTGTTGCGGCCTTCGACGGCGAACCACAGGTTCTTGATGCGGCCCATGCCGCGCATCAGGTCGCCGGTCTTGGGCGGCTCGACCTTGATTACGCGCGCGCCGAAATCGGCCAGCATGCTGCCGCACCAGGGGCCGGCCACGATATTGCCCACTTCAACGACCTTCAGACCCTCCAAAGCCTGTCTGGACATAAATATGCTCCTTTCAAATCCAATGAAGTTGTTTTATTTACCCTGAAATTGCGGCGGCCGCTTTTCCTGGAACGCGCGGCCGCCCTCCAGATAATCCTCGGTTTGGTAAAGCGCCATGCCGAGCGTGTTTTCCAGCGCAAGCCCATCCCGCAGCGGCATGTCATAGCCCTGCGACAGGCATTGCTTGATGCTTCTGACCGCCAAGGGCGCCAGCTGGCAGATCTTTTCCGCGGTCTGCAGCGCAGCGTCGAGCAGCTGCTCTGCGGGGACGACCTGGTTCACCAGCCCGATCTGCAGCGCGGTCTGCGCATCGACCTTTTCATTGGTGAGCAGAATCTGCATGGCCCTTCCATAGCCGACGATGCGCGGCAGGCGCTGTGTCCCGCCAAAGCGGGGCAGCAGCCCGAGCGACGGCTCCGGCCAGCGGAACGACGCATGCTCGGCGGCGATACGCAGGTCGCAGGCGAGCGCCAGCTCGCCGCCTCCGCCATAAGCAAGGCCGTTGACCGCAGCGATCAGCGGTTTCGTAACATACAGCCCGCGCATCGGCGTTCTGGGGATACGCCATGGACGGTCTGCCGTGGCTTTGACGAACGGGAGCCATTCGGTCACATCCGCGCCGGAACAGAAAGCCTTGCTGCCCGCGCCGGTCAGGATGCCGACATACAGGTCGGCGTCTTCCATAAAGTTCAGCATGGCATCTTCCAGCGCCTGAATGAGTGCGGGGTTGAGTGCGTTATACTTTTCCGGACGGTTGAGCGTGAAAATCGCGATCCGTCCCCTTTTTTCTGTCGTAAGTACAGACTCCATGTTGCGCCTCCAATACAAATGTCTGTTTCCCACGGAGAATCGGCAAAGCAAGGAATAAGAGATTGTTCCAGCTGCCCGCCGGAAGTATGCGGCGGGCAACTGGAATGGGAGGTATAAGCGTTTTTATCGGCAGAGCTGGCCGGAAATAACGACGCGCTGAATCTGGTTGGTTCCCTCAAAGATCTGATAGATCTTTGCGTCGCGCATCAGCTTTTCCACCGGATACTCACGGGAATAGCCGTTGCCGCCGAGCACCTGCACCGCGTTGGTGGTAACGAATACTGCGGTATCACCCGCAAAGCATTTGGCGGAGGCGATCAGCTTTTTGTTGATGATGCCGGCGTCCGCCGATTTGCAGGCGCCCCAAACCATCTGACGGGCGGCCTGCGTCTGGATTTCCATATCCGCGAGCAGGAAACCGATACCCTCGTGCTTCCAGATCGGCTTGCCGAAAACGACGCGCTCCTTGGCATAAGGAACCGCTTCGTCCAGCGCGGCCTGTGCAATACCGACCGCGGAGGCTGCGGTGCAGGGACGGGAGTTATCGAGGATCTTCATGGCAATCTGATAGCCCTGGCCCTCTTCGCCCAGACGGTACTTGGACGGCAGCACCATATCGTCAAAGAACAGCGAGTTGGTGTGGACGCAGCGGATACCCATTTTATCCTCATGCTCGCCCACCGTGAAGCCCGGCGTGTCCTTGGGAAGCAGGAACGCGGTGATGCCGCCCTTTGTTCCTTTTTCCTTGTCGGTAACGGCGAAGATGGTGATGAGATCGGCGCAATCGCCGTTGGTGATAAAGGTCTTGCCGCCGTTGATTACATAATCGTCGCCAACCTTGCGCGCGGTCGTGACCATAGCGCCGGCATTAGAGCCGGATACGCTTTCGGTCAGGCCGAACGCCATGATGCCGCCGTTGACCATGATATCCGCAGCCCACTTTTTCTGCTCCTCCGTGCCGGCGATATTGAGCGGCTCGAAGCCGAAACCAAATACGCGGGAAGCGAAGCCGGCGTCACCGCGTGCGAGTTCCTCGCGGATGACGGCGTATGTAAAGTTATCCAGTCCCAGTCCGCCGTACTCCTCGGGAACGGTGACCAGATGAAGGCCCATTTCATAAGCGGTCTTGACAAGATCCTCCGGTACGATGGCGTCTTTCTCCGCGATGCGGCAGGTGGGCCGGACCTCTTTTTCCGCAAACTCGCGGACCAAATTGCGCAGCTCGATCTGGTCTTCATTCAGCATGAAATCATAATCGGTCATCATAGTCGTGTTCCTCCTAAAGCATGTGTTTTATTCCCAACAGGCGTCCATATCCTGATTTGGTACAAGTGGTGCTGTTCGTCTCGAACAGGTTACAGCTGGAAAACAAAGGGGTAGCTGGCGATGGTAAGGATGAGACAGCCGATCAGCAGCGGGACGCCCATCTTGGTGTAGTCCAAAAAGCGGTAGCCGCCCTGCAGCGTCATGGTGACCGGCGGTGTCGCAATCGGCGTCAGGAACGCAAGATTCAGGCTCCAGATGATCGCCATGATGACCGGCTTGGCGGCATAGCCCAGAGAAGCGCACATGGAAAGCGCGATCGGGCCAAGCATGGCCATGGAAGCGGTCGAAGACATCACATTGCTCATGATAACGCTCAGGATGGTGAAGATAACGAGCAGCTTGAACATGCTGATATTGCCGCCCATCCAGCCGATCACCGTGTCCGCAATCAGCTTGCCGGCTCCGCTTTCCGAAATACCCGCGGCAAAGCCGAGCGAACCGGCCAGAACCCATACGGTCGTCCAGTCGAGGCGGGCGAATACCTGTTTAACCGAGATGCAGCCGGTCAGGATACAGGCCAGGCCCGCGACCATAGCGACCGCGCCAACCGTCCAGATACCGACAACAAAGCCGATAACCGTAAGGATCAGGATGGCGGAGGCAATGATCATTTTTACGGTGCTGTACTGGGTCTGATCCTCCTCTTCCTGCGCGTCCTGCGAAAGGTCGTATTTTTCCTCGAAATTGAAAACCCGCTTTTGCAGGGCGTAACCGATCGTCGCATAGAACAGGATGATAAAAAGCAGGCGGGGGATGCTGCCCCAGGTCAGGTCGAAAAAGCTCATGGTTTCCAGGCCCGCATCAGCCAAAATACCCTGGCCGATCACGTTGGGCGTGGAGCCGACCAGCGTCATGCCGCCGCCGACATTGGCGGCAAAGCCGATAGCCATAAAGCTGTTTTTACGCGAAATAGCGCCGCGCGAGCTGGCCGCGGTTGCGGAAACAACCGGCAGCATCATTGCGACGACCGCGGTGTTGCTGAGAAAAGCGGAGAGTATGGCGGAGACGACAACGCATACCACGATAAACAGCTTTTCCCGTATGCCCACCATTCGGATGATGGAAGTTCCGATCTTTTGCGCGACTCCGGTTTCAAACAGAGCCTCACCGATAATCATGGAGCCGATTACCATCATCGTGACATCGCTGGCAAAGCCGGCAAACGCACTGGTAAACGGGATCACGCCGCATATGCCCATCGCAAGCGCGGCGCCGACCGCGGTCACGGAGAGGGGAACCTTGCCGGATGCGAACAAAATGATCGTAACGACCAGAATGATCAGTGCTATCGTCGAAGTACTCAAGAGTTGTGCCTCCTTTTGCCTTGCGGCAGGCTGGATTTTGCATTGATTATAATTTAACGATAGCGTATCAAGTAGGCGCTGTCTATTTCCAAAATACATTGGTTTTGTTAAGTGGGCTGTTAACAATGACGCAAATGTCCAATGGAATGCTGGAGTTTATATGCAAAATACACAATAAAAACGGCGGGAAAGAGGTGCCGCAGGGTGCGGGACACCGCAGACCAGCGCGCTATCCGGATAAATTTTTTTGCGATTGAAAATGTACATAAAAGGTAAATTATTGCGCTGGTAAAAATTACGAAATGTTATCATTACTTGTAACAAAGGTAAGGAATTATTAATCACAGAAAAAATGATCGCGTCAAAATTGATATAAAATAAACAATTTCATTTTGCTTGAAATGAGTAAGATGCACATTTTTATAAAAAAATCCGCCGGCAAGGCGGATTTGACAATTGAAAAGATTGTTGCTATTTTGACAATACAGCATGCATGTGTGACTGGAGGAGACGTCCTCTGACTCAAACGCTTCGCAGGTTTGCGCTCCCATTTTACAGAATTGGGTGGTAGAAAGGAGAAGTCTGTATGCCCTCCAGCACAATAGCAATAATTATCACAATAATAACAATTATTTCCTTTGTTTTGGAAAAAATCCCGTTGGCCATGACGGCGATGATCGCTTCTCTGGCAATGGGGATTATTTTGCCGGAAATGAAGCTCTCGGACGTATATTCCGGTTTTTCCAGTTCGACCGTAATGATGGTCGCCGGTATGTGTATCGTTGGCGACGCCCTGTTCAAAACCGGTATGGCCAATAAGATCGGCCGTGCCATCAGCAACAGCGCAGTAGCGAAAAACGAGCGGCTGTTCATGATTGTGGTCGTCATTTGCTGTACCGTTATGTCCGCGTTTCTGTCCAATTCCGGTACGATCGCAATGTGGATGCCGCTGATTGCTGCCTGTGCGGCCAAATCGCATGGTGTGGTTCGCTCCAAAATGATTATCATCGCGGCAGGCATGGCGGCAGCGATCGGCGGTGCGGCTACGCTGGTCGGTTCCACATCGCAGCTTACCGCAAATTCCATACTGATGGGCTATGAGGGTTACGAGGGCGGACTCGGCCTGTTTGACCAGACCAAACTCATGGTACCCATGTGCCTGATCATGATTATTTATTTTGCCACCATTGGCTATTCGCTCTGCAAAAAGGTGCTGAAACCGGAAAGTCCGGATTTTGACAAAGGCAATTACTATGCGGAACTGGCGGAGAAATCGGGCGAGGAGGAAACCGATAAGATTCCAGCGTGGAAAGGAAAAATGTCGGTCATCGTGTTGCTGCTGTGCATCCTCGGATTCATTCTGACAGGTTTCGACGCATTCGATCCCTATCTGGATGTTGGCATCATCGGTCTGCTGGGTGCGACGATCCTGATCGTCTCCGGCTGCATGCCTTTGAAGAAAACACTGGCGGAAATGGACTGGAACACCATCGTCATTCTCGCGGCGGCGCAGGGCTTTGCCAAGGGCCTGGACGTCTCCGGCGGCGGCAAGGTGATCGCGGATTTTATCCTGAATCTGTTCGGCGGCCAGAATGCATCCACGGCGGTGCTGATGGCGGCAGGCGTCATTGTTACCACCGTGCTGACGAACTTTATGTCTAATACGGCGTTGGCGGCGATGATGACCCCGATCTATATTGAGATCGCCATGCAGATGGGTATCAGCCCGATCCCGTTCGTAATTGCGATCGGTGCAGTTGCTACGAACCTGGCGTGCGCAACGCCTGTCGGTACCCCCGCATGCACCCAGACCCTGCCGGCTGGTTACAAGTACATGGACTATGTCAAAATAGGCGGCCCGCTGTGTATCATACTGATGCTTGTAGCCGCGTTCCTATCTCCTGTACTTTATACATTCTGACCGGCGGCGGAGCGCAGATTTGCCCATATCGGCTTTTCCAAAAGGAGAAGCAGGTTTTGCCCCTATTTTCCCCAGAAGAAACGCAGGCCCGGCATAAGCCGGACCTGCGTTTCTCATATGCTGCGATGCGCCCTGTTCTGGTAAAAGTCGATCAGGTAGTCGCGGAATTGGAGCACGGTATCGGAATGGGCGACGCCGGACTTCCAGAACACGGTCTGCATTCTGGGGTTGGGAGGGTATTTGACGCGCACCATCCGCACCAGCGAAGAATGAATGGCGCGCGCGCCGAGGACGCTGCTGAATGCAATGCCATAGCCATTCTCGATCAACTGCGTGCGTAAGATGTAGTCCACCTCCGCCACGATTCGAGGAATAAAGCCGGACTGCTTGCAGGCGTTTTCGAAAAAGGCGCGGGAAGAATAGCCCTTGGATAATGCGATAAACGGTTCATCCCGTGCCTCCGCCAAAGAGATCGCGCCCTTTTGGACAAAGGGGTGGTCGCAGTTTACCAAAAGCGCGGGCGGATCCTCAACAATAAATTCATGCTCCCAAGCCTTATTGGTGATGTCGCCAACGTCAGTGATAACGAGGTCGTATTGTTCGAGCGCTTCGGGATCCTGTAATTCCTTGAGCGTCAGGGAAGCATGCTTGATGGTAACCGAGGGATGCGCCTTCATAAAGGAGCTGATGACTTCGGTCCAGAGCGACTGTGCGGAGACGCCCACATATACAATATCCTTTTGGGAGGACGCGGTCTTGGATAGTTCGCGTTTGATATTATCCAGTTCGGAAAAGATATTGCATACATGGATATATAAAATTTTTCCGTTTTCGTTGAGCTTAATCTTGCGCCCGACGCGGTCGAAAAGGCTGACCTGCAGCTCGTCCTCCAGGCGGGAGATGGTCGTGCTCAGCGCCGGCGGGGAAATGTGAATGATCTTTGCGGTGTTGAGCAGATGCTCATTCTCAGCCAAGAGCTTAAAATAATATAAATGTAGTAACTGCATATCCCATTCTCCTGTGAAGCTGAAAATAATCGAGTTTATTATAGCATACGTTTTCAAAATACAGCTTTTTCCACGCAAACAGCGTTGTTTTTGCAAAATAACGTTTTGTTTGGCTGATGATATTTTGCAAAATCTTTATGCTTGTAGAACTTTGGAAAAGTATACCTTTAGAAACTATGGTATGCCGTGTGTCCCGCTTCATCGATCCAGCGCCAAAAGCCCGGGCGGGTGTCGACCTCGCGGGCGGTCAGGGGGCCGAATGCGTCTTCGTATTCGGCGGCGGCTTTATCGAACGCGGTGCGCATCTCACTGTAATAAGCGAGCGCGGCGGTGTTTTTCGGATGGCCGTCCAGGTATTCGATCACGTCGACGAGCGCGAAGTCATACATCCGGACACGGTTGAGCAGCTTTTCCCGTTCGGTCATCTGGGAACCGCCTCCTCTCCGAGGAAGGGCTTGTCGAGCGAGGGGAATATCGTGCCGCGGCTGAACGCAAGCGCCGGCTCATAGGGCGTTTCAAAGCTCTGATACGGCACGAACGCCATCGCAAGCGAAAGCAGACGGGGATCGATGCTGTCCGCGGGCAGCATCTGATCCGTCTGGTTGTTAGGCTGATTCATATGCGGTTGCTCCTTGTTCGTAAAACAGTTTGAGGTCTTGCCTCAATCCCATTGTATGCCGCGCGAAAAAAGACGGTGAAAGAGGGACGGGAATGTGGTATACTATGAAAAAAGGAGGCATGAAGCATGGAGCTTTCTGAGATCAGGGAGCAGGCTGGAAAAGCGGCCGCTCTGGTGTGCGACGCGGCGGGGCTGCGCGCGGGAGACCTGTTCGTGGTCGGCTGCTCGTCAAGCGAGGTGTGCGGGGAAAAGATCGGCACCCACTCGAGCGTGGAGGTCGCTGAGGCGGTGTTCGAGGGCATTTACGGGGTGCTGCGGGAGCGCGGCGTTTACCTGGCGGCACAGTGCTGCGAGCATCTGAATCGGGCGCTCGTGGTCGAGCGCGCCGCCTGCGAGCGTTTCCAGCTGGAGGAAGTGAATGTCGTCCCGCAGCCGAAGGCGGGCGGATCGTTTGCGACCACGGCCTACAAGCGTCTGAGCGATCCGGTGGCGGTGGACAGCCTGCGGCAGTCCGCGTCCGCGGGCATGGATATCGGCGGGACGCTGATCGGTATGCACATTAAGCCGGTTGTCGTGCCGCTCCGCATTGCGGTCAAGCAGGTCGGGGAGGCGGTTCTGCTTTGCGCGCGCCGCCGGCCGAAATTTGTGGGCGGCAGCCGCGCCGTATACAACGAAAAACTTTTGTGAGGGAACCATGGGAATAAAAGCAGTATTTTTCGATCTGGACGACACGCTGTACAGCAGCTTTCAGGCGTGCGACGCCTACGCATACGAGCGTATGGCCGCCTGGGTGGAGGAGCACACCGGCGCTTCGGGCGCGGAGTTCGCGCGGCAGTTCAAGTGGTACCGCAAAAAGCTGGCGCGGCAGCAGCCGGGCATGCCGCCCACGCATGACCGTGTGCTGTTCGCGCAGGGCGCGCTGGAACGGATGGGGCTGAACGCGGTGCAATACGCCCGCGCCCTGCACCGCGTCTACTGGGACGCGGTCCTCTCCAAAATGGAGCTGCGGCCGGGCGTGCCGGCGCTGTTGGAGGAGTTGCGGCGGGCGGGCGTCAAGACCGCGGTCTGCACGGATATGCTGGCGGATATCCAGATGGAAAAGCTCGAATATCTCGGCCTTGCCGACCGGATCGATTATCTGGTGTCAAGCGAGGAGGCGGGCATGGATAAGCCCGGCTCCCCGATCTTCTGGCTGGCGCTGCAGAAGTGCGGCTGTCTGGCGGGGGAAGCCGTGATGGTGGGCGATAACTTCCGGCACGATGTGCAGGGGGCGACCGATGTCGGCATCGCGGGCGTGTGGCTCAACTGGACACACCTGCCGCGGCCGGACGACGACCGGCCCTATACCGAGGTGCATACATTCGAGCAGGCGGCGGCGCATATCCGCACCCTGCTCTGAGGAGGACAGAAAAATGCAGCATTATGATTACCGGCCGCGGGGCGTCTGCCCGATGAAAATATCGTTTGACCTGGAAGGGGACACGGTGCATAACGTATCCTTCCTCGGCGGCTGCAACGGCAACCTGCAGGCGATCAGCCGCGTGGTTGAGGGCATGACCGTCGCGCAGATCGAGGGATATTTCAAAGGCATCAGCTGCGGCGGCAAGGGGACCTCATGCTCCGACCAGCTCGCCGCCGCGGTGCGGGCGGCGTATGAACAGGCAAAATAAAACAGCGGAAGAAAACGGAAAGCGGGCCGGCGCAATAGCGCCGGCCCGCTTTTTCGGGTGTCTGAGGACAATAAAAAAGCAGCGGCAAAGCCGCTGCTTGCAGTTTAGTCGAGAATATGCAGGACAGGATCTTCCGCGCCCGCCTGCTGGATGCAGACGGCCAGCCGGTAGGAACGGTCCGCCGAGAACGGCGGCAGGAACAGGGAATAGGGCTGCTCCATATCCGGACAGTCGAGCTGCGGGCGGGCATTGGAGCGCAATTTGACGCAGAAGCTGCGCAGCGGCAGGTCAAGGCCGCGGCCGGTGGACTTGACAAAGCTCTCCTTGAGCGTCCAGAGCGAATAAAACGCGTCGGTCCGCGCGTAGGGGGGCAGCGAATTCAGGTAGCGGATCTCCTCCTTGTGGAAAAAGCGGGAGGCGATATCGCGGCGGTTGGGATCGCACCATTCGATATCCACGCCAACCGGATGGTCGCTGATCGCACACACCGCCCAGTCTCCGGAGTGGGACAGGCTGAAATGGATGCCAGGCTCGGAAACCAAGTAAGGCTTGCCGCCCTCCGCGATGGAAACCGCAAGCGGATGCACCACCCAGGGGAAGTGCTGCGCGACCGCGTACTCGAGCAGCAGCATGGCCGCGAAGCTCTGTATACGCGCCGTGCCGCGCCGGCGGTCAATCCATTCCAGCCGGTTGGGGGCGATGCGGGCGCGGGACTTGCTGTCGTCAGGATCGACGGCAGTGATTGGAATGGCGTATACAGCAGTCACAGAAATACCCCCTGTAATTTTTTATCGCCTTGGTATTATAGCACATTTGACCAACGCTTGACAATGAAAAATCAGAGAGGAACTGTAAAAAAATAGTGCCTGCCGGAAAAGACCGGATGGGACCGGTCATTGCCGCGTTTCCCTGAAGGGCCTGGCCGCGCGCCGGTTCGCGGTGCAGATAGCGCCGTGCGGACAGGCGCGCCGGCAGTCCCCGCAGCGGATGCATTCCGGACTGTTGGGCGTCCGGTGGATCGGGATATCCAGCTTGCACGCCTTTTGGCACGCGCCGCAGCCCGTGCATTTTTCCCTGTCAATGCGGAACCGGTAGAGCGCGGCCGGATTGAACAGCCCGTATATGGCGCCGAGCGGGCAGAGGTAACGGCAGAACGGCCGGTATACCAGCAGGGAAAGCAGCAGCAGAACGGCAAGGATCGCGGCTTTCCAGGTGAACAGCCAGCCGAGCGCGGCCCGCAGCGGGGGATTGGAGGCAATCAGCGGGATGCCCGCGAACAGCGTGCCGGAGGGGCAGATGTATTTGCAGAACCAGGGCTGGCCCTGCCCGACAATATCCAGCACAGTCAGGGGTAGCACGATGACAAAGCCCGCAAGGATGACGTATTTCAGATATTTGAGCCAGCGGTCGCCGGGCAGGCGGCGCAGCTTTTTGACAAAGGGGATTTTATACAGCAGGTCCTGCACCAGCCCGAACGGACACAGCCAGCCGCATACCAGCCTGCCGAACAGTGCGCCGAACAGGAGCAGGAAGCCGGCGACATAAAAGGAGAACCGATAGCTGCGGCTGCCGATGACCGCCTGCAGCGAACCGATCGGACACGAGCCGAGCGCGCCGGGGCAGGAGTAGCAGTTCAGGCCGGGCAGGCAGATAAATTTTCCAGGGCCTTTATAAATGCTGCCCTTTGCAAAACCGGCGGCGTAACCGTTTGTCAGGGCGGTAAAGGCGAGCTGGACGAGCATGCGCGCATGCTTCCGCAGTCTACCCAAGGCCGATGCACTCCATACAGATCATAACCGCTTTGCGGAAAACGGTTTCGGTTTCCCCACGCCATACGCCAAGCGCGAGGCACACCACGGCGGCCAGCATCAACGCCGCCGCTGTCCGGTTGCGCCGCAGAAAGCTCACGCCTCCACCTCCGCCAGCATGCTGTCAATCGTTTCGACCCACTCCTCCTTGCTTTGCGCGGAGACAATGGCATGCCCCACCTGCGCGCCTGTGCTGTCCACGAAAAATGTGGTCGGTACGCCGGTGATGTCGGACAGGATATGGTACAGGTCGGGCGAGGGGAGCAGGTGCAGGTAGTCCGCGCCGGTCTGGGCCACGATCTCCTTCGCCGTCTCCACCTGGCTTTCGCTGATCGAACCGTCCGAATCCAGGGTGTCCAGGACCAGGCCGACGATGCGCACGTCCTTTTCGTCGTATTCGGCCGCCAGTTCGCCGAGGTCGGGCATTTCGTTGATGCACGGGGTACAGAACGTCGCCCAAACGTTGACCATCGTCAGCTTGTAGTCTGAGAAAATGGACTGGTCAACCTCGCTGCCCTCCAGGTCGGTGGCAGTAAAGCGGCTCATAACGCCGGCCGGCGCTTGAGAATCGTCCGCGTCCGGCGTTTCATTGGGCGTGGTGTCCGTATCCGAGACAGGCGCCTGCGGCGCGGCGCCGGCCTCCTCCGCCGGAGCGCAGGCGCCAAGGGAAAGTGTAAGCGCGAGCACGGCGCTCAACAGGGCAAAACGGTATCGCAACAGCATAGAACTCCTCCAGAACAGTGATGTGTAGGGTTGTAGTTTCTGTCATTATACGGAGTGGGGGCGGGCTTGTCAAGGGTGCAAAAGGAAAGCGCCGCGGCCCTTTGCAGACAAAGGACCGCAGCGCGGCATGCAGATTGGCGTCCCCGACAGGAATCGAACCTGCGACGTTCCGCTTAGGAGGCGGACCCTCTATCCTGCTGAGGTACGGAGACATAAATATATTGATTGCGATTACCTTTATTATAACAGATGGGACGCGTTCCGGCAAGCCCCTGCGCGGCACAACGCCGCGGTTAAAAAGGGAAGGCAATACGCACAGTATTTTTATATCATACTGTATGGCGGGACGATTGTCAATCCAAGAACGCATGAAAATACAGACAAAATAAGCAAAGCAACTTTGTTAAAATAAAAACATTGCATGCCTGAGAGGAAAGTGCTATGATAAAATTAAGTAAAATGGGGTAGTAGGTAGAGTTTTGTTTTCATACCCTGTTTTGCCGGTAAAGGAGGGCATATTCGTGAAACAAATGCACATCACCGAAACCGTGCTGCGCGATGCACAGCAGTCGTTGATCGCAACCCGTATGCCGTTTGACGATTTTGAAGCCGTACTGGACGATATGGACAAGGCCGGCTATCATTCGATCGAATGCTGGGGCGGTGCGACGTTCGACAGCTGCCTGCGTTACCTGCACGAGGATCCTTGGGAGCGGCTGCGCAAAATCAAATCCCACATGAAAAACACCAAGCTGCAGATGCTGCTGCGCGGCCAGAATCTGCTGGGCTACCACCATTATTCGGACGATACCGTCCGCCGCTTCGTGCGCAGGAGCGTGGAGAACGGAATGGATATCATCCGCATTTTCGACGCGCTCAACGATATGCGCAACATCGAAACCGCCGTGGATGAATGCCTCAAGGCGGGCGGCCATGCGCAGGGCTGTATCTGCTACACGCTCAGCCCCATTCACAACCTGGAGATGTTCGTCTCCCTGGGCAAGCAGATCGAAGCGCTTGGCTGCAATTCGCTCTGCATCAAGGACATGGCGGGCATCATGTCGCCGCAGGAATGCTACGACCTTGTCACGGCGCTGCGCGAAAACATCAAGCTGCCGGTTTATGTGCATACCCATGCGACCACCGGCCTGGGCTATATGACCTACCTCAAGGCGGCGGAGGCGGGCGCGGCCGGCATCGACTGCGCGACCTCGTGCTTCTCCGGCGGCACCAGCCAGCCCGCGACCGAGTCGCTGGTCTATGCGCTGGCGCAGATGGGCTTTGACTGCGGCGTGGACAGCAAGCAGCTGAAAAAGGTAAACGACTTCTTCCTGCCGGTCAAGGACAAGTTCTCGGCCAACGGGCTGTTCGACCCCTATGTGCTGTCCACCAAGACCGACGCGCTCAACTACCAGATCCCGGGCGGCATGCTGTCCAACCTGGTGGCGCAGCTCAAGGCGCAGAACGCGATCGACAAGCTGGAGGCCGTGCTGGAGGAGACTCCCCGCGTGCGTGAGGACATGGGCTACCCGCCGCTTGTCACCCCGCTGTCGCAGATGGTCGGCGTGCAGGCAACGGTCAACGTCCTGCTCGGCGAGCGATATAAATCCATCGGCAAGGAGATCAAAAGCTATATCAAGGGCGAATATGGCAAGGCGCCGGGCAAAATTGATCCGGAACTGGCGAAAAAGGTGCTGGGCGACGAGCAGCCGATGACCGGCCGCTTCGCGGATACGCTCAAGCCGGAATTTGAAGAGGCGAAGGCCTACCTGGGCGGCCGCGCGCGGAGCGAGGAGGACGTGCTTTCCTACATCGCGTTCCCGCAGCAGGCGGAGCAGTATTTTGACCGCCGCGATCAGACCTTTACCGCAAGCTATTCGTTCAAGGAGGTCGGTTGACTATGATACAGGGACCGCTTAGTCCGGTCGAGGCAGTGATGGTTGCGCTGTCCGGCTTTGTGATCGTATTTTTGATGCTGGCATTATTGTGGGGCATCATCATTGTGGTATCCCGCATCGTCGGCGGCGTGGAAAAGAAAGCCGCGCCGGTCGCGGCGGCGCCCCGGCCCGCAGCGGCTCCGGTCGCTGCGCCTGCTGCTGCGCCCGCGCCGGCCGCAGCGCCGCAGGTCGTGCTGGAGGGCATCGACGAAACGCAGGCGGCATGCGTAATGGCGATTGTAAGCCACGAAACGGGCATTCCGCTCGACCAGCTCGTGTTCAAGTCTATCAAGGCTGTATAAGGGGGAAAGAAAACAATGAAATATCTGGTTACGCTCAATGGGAAACAGTATGAGGTTGAGGTGGACAAGGGCTCCGCAAGCGCGGTCTGCGTCGGGAGCGCGCCGGCGGCTCCGGCAGCCGCACCCGCACCGGCCGCAGCGCCGGCGCCAGCTCCGGCTGCAGCGCCCGCCCCGGCGGCGCCGGCTGGCGGCGAGATCGTCGCGGCGCCCATGCCGGGTACGATTCTGGACGTCCGCTGCGCGGCGGGACAGGCGGTAAAGGCGGGCGACGTGCTGTTCATCCTGGAAGCGATGAAGATGGAAAACGAGATCTGTGCGCCGCATGATGGCACCGTCGGTTCGGTCAGCGTGCAGAAGGGCGCGACCGTTGAAACCGGTACGGCGCTTTGCACGATGTAACGGGAGGCGCGTAACATGCAATTTTCATTTATAGGCGCGCTGGAGGAGATCCTGGCCGGCTCGGGCTTCGCCGCGTTGTTCAGCGACCCGCGCAGCCTGGTCATGATCCTGATCGCGTTTGTGCTGCTGTTTCTCGGCATCGGCAAAAAGTTTGAGCCGCTGCTGCTTGTACCGATCGCGTTCGGCATCCTGCTGGCGAACTTCCCCCTGACCGGCCTGCTCAACGCGCCGGCGGACGGCGCCAGCCCCGGCATGCTGTGGGTGTTCTATCAGGGTGTGGAGCATGCGATCTACCCCTCGCTGATTTTCCTCGGCATCGGCGCGATGACCGACTTCGGCCCGCTGATCGCGCGGCCGTCCTCGCTGCTGCTGGGCGCGGCGGCGCAGCTCGGCATCTTCACCGCGTTCCTGTTGGCGCTGGCGCTGGGCTTTGCACCGAATGTAGCCGCGTCGATCGGCATTATCGGCGGCGCGGACGGCCCGACCGCCATTCTGGTCACCTCACGCCTGGCTGCGGATTACCTGCCTGCAATCGCGATCGCCGCGTATTCCTATATGGCGCTTATCCCCTTGATACAGCCGCCGCTGATGCGCGCGCTGACGACCAAAAAGGAGCGCGAGATCAAGATGGAGCAGCTCCGTCCGGTGTCCAAGACCGAGAAGATCGTGTTCCCCATCGCGGTAGCGACTGTGGTTATCCTGCTGATTCCGGATACGGCGCCGCTGATCGGCATGCTGATGCTGGGCAACCTGTTCCGCGAATGCGGCGTGACCGATCGTTTGTCCGACACGGCGCAAAACACGCTGTGTAATATCGTGACCATCTTCCTCGGCCTGTCTGTCGGCTGTAAGGCGGTTGCGGAGAAGTTCCTGACCATGGAGACGATCAAGATCATCGTCCTCGGCCTGATCGCGTTCATGTTCTCCACGATCGGCGGCCTGCTGTTCGGCAAGATCATGTGCAAGCTGTCGGGCGGCAAGGTCAACCCGCTGATCGGCTCGGCCGGCGTTTCCGCGGTCCCGATGGCCGCGCGCGTTTCGCAGGTCGAAGGCCAGAAGGCCAATCCGGCGAACTTCCTGCTCATGCACGCCATGGGTCCGAACGTTGCGGGCGTAATCGGCTCCGCTGTCGCGGCGGGCTTCCTGCTGAAAGTATTCGGCGCGTAAGCGGGCGCCGCAAAAACAGAGCGCAAGGGCGCCGGACGATTCCGGCGCCCTTTTCCATGGGAATAGAGGCGCGGGGAGGCCTGAAAACGGACGCAGTCTTAACGCCTGTAAAACCCATTTGTATTGACAAAATGCGCCATAATGCTATAATATAGGAAGAAATGAACGGGTGGTCTTTATTGTGCAGGTTTTGAAGGACGAGCTACGGCATAAGATTTTGCTGGAATCCCAGCACCTATTTCTGCAGAAAGGGTACGACCGGACCTCTCTGCAGATGATTGCGGATAAGGTCAATATCAGCAAGAGCAATCTGTACCATTACTTCAAAAACAAGGAGGAGCTGTTTTACGAGCTGACGGACGGCGCCGCGGAGGGGCTCAAGCGACTGATTATGCGCTTTCGCGACAAGCGCTTTGACCCGCGCACCGGCGCGCGCGAATACCAGGTCCTGCTGACCGAGGAGGTCATTTCTTTGCTGCTGGCCGAGAAATACGGCCTGCTGCTCATTATGGAGCAGTCGCAGGGGACACGGTATGAGGGGCTGCGCAGCAGCCTGATCGATATGCTGGCGGCAAAGACTGCGCCGCTGCTGACGGATGAGGACAACTGCCTTCTGCTGGCACAGATCATGGCGCGCAACCTGATTGACGGGACCGTGCAGATATTAAAAAACCGCGTCCGTCCGCGCGAGGTGCGGACCGGACTGAACCGGCTGGTGGAATACCATACACAAGGGATCAATGCGCTGCTCAAATGAAGCGGCGCATTTTTTTGCGGAAAACGGTGGCGCGTTTTGCGGATCAGCCGGACGGGGCAACTCCGGCAAAAAGCGCGTTCTACCTGTCTTTTGCGCTGCATAGATTTGTAGTAATCAAAGCGTCGACAGGCAGGGGGGACGATCGTGAAAGGCTTACCCGAAGAGCGGGCAGTCCGGCTCGCGCAATATATGATCGAAGAAAAGGCGACGGTGCGCCAAACGGCGGCCAAATTCGGCATTTCCAAATCAACGGTACATAAGGATATCACGACAAGGCTGAAAAAGCTCAACGCTGTGCTGTACGACCGCGTGCAGGAGGTGCTGTACACCAATAAAAAGGAGCGGCACATCCGCGGCGGCATGGCGACGCGGGAGAAATACCGCGCCCAGGCGGGGCGGGATACCGCGCGGCAGGGAAAAAAGAACGGCCACCCTTGCTGAAGAGGGTGGCCGGCCTATGTACGCATCAGATCGATCAGATGGACTCCAAATCGCGAATGCAGCTGCGGCAGACGTTTTTATCCTTGAAGTGGATCACGTCCTTTGAGCTGCCGCAGAAGACGCAGGCAGGCTCGTACTTTTTCAGGATGATTTGGCTGCCCTCCACATAGATTTCCAGGGCGTCCTTCACATCGATATCGAGCGTCCTGCGCAGCTCGATCGGCAGTACGATTCGGCCCAGTTCGTCAACCTTACGGACAATACCAGTGGATTTCATTTGATATACACTCCTTCATTCTTCATTCATTCCTTTGCCAGCATCAATCCATGTTGCGGCTCTCTGTATGGAGGAGAGCGGCTTTTTTCTACAAGGGAGGGGAGAGGCGTAAATGCTTTCCGTAATCTGGGTCGCATTTCTGGCCCTGGCCCTGCTTTGCGGGACGGTGACCGGCCGGTTGGACGCGGTCACTGCCGCAGTGGGAACAGGCGCGTCGGAAGCGGTCACGTTAGCCATCAGCATCGCCGGCCTGATGTGCTTTTGGAGCGGCGTGATGGAGGTGATCCGCGCTTCCGGATTGGCGCAAAAGCTGTCCCATGCGCTTACGCCCCTGCTTCGGCCGCTGTTTGGCAAGGCAGCGAACGACAGAGAGGCCATGGAACTGGTGAGCGCCAATGTGACGGCAAACCTGCTGGGACTTTCCAATGCGGCAACGCCGCTGGGGCTGCGCGCGGTCGACCGGCTGTACACGCTTGCCGGCCGGCGCGGTTCGCCGGATACCGTTTTGACATTGATCACCTTGAATACGGCGTCCATACAGATCATCCCGTCCACGGTGGCGGCGGTACGCGCGTCGTGCGGCGCTGCAGCACCGTTTGACATCATGCCGGCGGTTTGGGGGGCGTCCGTGGCGTCTGTCGCGGTCGTCCTGTTGAGTGCGCGTATCCTCCGCCCGCTATTTCCCGATGAAAAATAAGGGGAAATACCTGTTCGGATTACAATTTGTATTATTGCATATGGAAAGCACAAAAAATGTCGAATTGCCTGTTATTTCCAAAAATATTTCCTAAAATTTGAAAATAAACGCGGGCCAGCGGGAAAGGAGAGGAAACATGCGGATGCTGCAGAGCGCGTTTATCCCAATGCTGCTGGCGGCAGTGGGGCTATACGCACTGTATAAAGGGGTAGACGTGTTTCCCACTTTTCTGCGCGGCGCCAAAAGCGGCCTGGAAACGGCTGTGGGGCTGCTGCCGACCATGGTCGGCATGCTGACGGTCGTTTACATGCTGCGGGCGTCCGGAGCAATCGATTTAGCGGCGGCCGCACTTGCGCCGCTGTTGAATTTGCTTGGCATTCCAAAGGAATGCACCGCGCTGACCCTGCTGAAACCGATCAGCGGCGGCGGCGGTTTGGCGCTGGGCAGCGAGATCATGCAGCGCTGCGGACCGGACAGCTATGCCGGCCGCGTGGCGGCGGTCATGCTGGGTTCGTCCGAAACCAGCTTCTACACGATCAGCGTTTACAGCGGTCATTTAGGGCTGAACCGGCTCCGCTATGCCGTGTTTGCCGCCCTTTGCGCGGATTTGACCGCCTTTGCCGTATCGGCGGCGATGGTGCGGCTCTATTTTCCATACATGTAACATTATATCGTGTTTGCAGGAAAAATACCATACGTTGAGAAAAAATTGTAGAATCATCCAAACCGCCTTCATAAAAACTGTGCAAAAATCAAGATATTTCAGGGGTTTGATTTTCTCACAAAAAGAAAGGACTGTACAAGTACAGTCCTTTCTTTTTATAGTATTCTCTTACTTTACGATTTCCTTGCCGTTCTCGTCGTACTCGAAGAAGCCCTTGCCGGTCTTGACGCCGAGCCAGCCGGCGCGGACCATCTTGCGCATCAGCGGATGCGGACGGTACTTCGGATCGCCGGTCTCGCGGTACAGCGTCTCCATGATCGCCAGGTTGACATCGTGGCCAACCAGGTCGGCGGTGTGGAGCGGGCCGGACTTCATACCGGCGCCGAGCTGCATGGCAACGTCGATATCAGCAGGGGAAGCGATGCCGTCGGCAACAATGCCCATGGCCTCGTTCATCATCGGGATCAGGATACGGTTTACGACAAAGCCAGGGCCTTCGTTGACCGATACCGGAGTCTTGCCCAGGGAAGCCATCAGGTCGAACGCGGTCTGGAACGTCTCGTCCGAGGTCTGAATCGCGCGGGTAACCTCGACCAGCTTCATGATCTGAGCCGGATTGAAGAAGTGGCAGCCGATCACCTTGTCAGCGCGGTTCGGTACGCTGGCGGCCATCTCGGTGATGGACAGCGCGGAGGTGTTGGAGCCGAAGATGGTGTGCGCCGGGCAGATCTGGTCCAGCTCCTGCAGAAGCTCTTTCTTCAGGTCCATGCGCTCCAGAATGACTTCCATGATGAAGTCGGCGTCGGCGGCAGCCTTGCGGTCCAGCGAGGTCTTGAGGGAAGCGAGCAGCTCGTTCTTCTTCTCTTCGGTCATTTTTTCCTTCTTGACGAGGAAGGACAGGTCGTTGGTGATGGTCTTAACGCCGCGGTCGATGAACTCCTGCTTTACGTCAAGCATCGTTACCTCATGGCCGTTGGTCAGGAAAACTTCCGTAATGCGCGCGCCCATGTTGCCGGCGCCGAATACACAAACTTTCATATTATATAACCCTCTCTCTCAATGATTGCAGATAAACAAACGCGCTTACTTGTTCTTGAACTCCTTGGCGGGCTTTTCCTTATTCTTATCGAGGAAATAAGCCATGCCGTACTTCTGGTCCTCGGTTGCGAAGCACTCGCCGAAGATGTTGCCCTCCAGCTTGAGCGCGGAATTCAGGTCGGTCTGCATGCCGACGTTGATCGCTTCCTTGCAGAGCGCGACAGCGATCGGCGCCTGCGCCGCGATCTCCTCGGCCAGCTTCATGGCTTCGTCCATCAGCTGATCCAGCGGGTAAACGTAGTTGACCAGACCCATCTCCAGCGCCTGCTGCGCGGTGTAGTTGCCGCGGGCGGTATAAATAAGCTCCTTAGCCTTGCCGAGGCCTACGATGCGGGCCAGACGCTGCGTGCCGCCGCAGCCCGGCGTGATGCCCAGGCCGACCTCGGGCTGGCCGAACAGCGCGTTATCGGATGCAAGGCGGATATCGCAGGACATCGCCAGCTCGCAGCCGCCGCCCAGGCAGAAGCCGTTGATTGCTGCAATGACCGGACGCTTGAAGTTCTCGATCTTCCAGCAAACGCGGTTGCCGTTGTTGCCGAACTTCTTGCCTTCCTCAACGGACAGGGTGGACATTTCGGAAATGTCCGCGCCGGCCACGAAGGAGTTGACGGTCTTGCCCTTCTTGTTTACCATGGAGGAACCGGTCAGCACGACGCAGTATACGTCGTCCATCGCCGCAACTTCGTCGAACGCTTCCTCAAGCTGGCCGTACATATCGGTGGACAGCGCGTTCATGGCTTTCATGTGCTCGATCTTGACGACCGCTACATGGCCTTTCTTTTCAACTACTACATCAGTCATTGGTAAGACTTCCCTTCAAATTGATGTCGGAATCTTATATACGAGGTGCGCCGCGCACCTGCGCAATCGAATGCTTTGGAGATAGGGGGCCTGCAAAAAGCCCCCTATCATGCCGGTTTGATTTACTTGCAGAGCTCGTCGCGCTCAACAACGATCGCTTCGCCCATGCCGCCGCCGATGCACATGGTGGCAAGGCCGAGGGTGGAGTCGCGCTTGATCATTTCATAGATCAGCGTGGTGGTGATACGGCAGCCTGCCGCGCCGATCGGGTGGCCCAGCGCGATCGCGCCGCCGTTGACGTTGACCTTGTCCATATCAAAGCCCAGCTCGCGGTTGACCGCAGCGGCCTGCGCGGCAAACGCCTCGTTGGACTCGACCAGGTCGAGGTCGGCAACGGTCAGGCCGGCGCGTTTGAGTGCCTGGCGGGTGGACTCGATCGGGCCGACGCCCATGATGGACGGGTCGCAGCCGACAGAGCCGAACGAACGGATCTTGACGAGCGGCTTGAGGCCGTGCGCCTTCACATAATCCTCGGACGCGATAATCATCGCGGCGCCGGCGTCGTTGATGCCGGAAGCGTTGCCCGCGGTGACGGTACCGTCCTTCTTGAACGCCGGACGCAGCTTGGCCAGGCCTTCCAGCGTGGTCTGCGGGCGGCAGTGCTCGTCGGTATCGAAAATAACGGTTTCCTTCTTCTTCTTGACCTCTACCGGAACGATCTCGTCCTTGAAGCGGCCGGAGGAAATCGCCTTGGCGGCCTTCATCTGGGACTCGTAGCCGATCTGGTCCTGAATCTCGCGGGTGATGCCGTACTGCTCGGCAACGTTTTCCGCGGTGATGCCCATGTGGTACTGGTTGAAAATATCAAATACGCCGTCATGAACCATCATATCGACCAGCTTGACGTCGTTCATGCGCGCGCCCCAGCGCACGTTGTGGGAAACGTACGGTGCGCCGGACATGGACTCAACGCCGCCGACCAGCATGAGCTGATCCTCGCCGGAACGGATGATCTGGGAACCGAGCGAAATTGCGCGCATGGAGGACGCGCAGACCTTGTTGAGGGTCATGGCGGGGGTGGTGATCGGCAGGCCCGCGCCGATCAGGACCTGACGGGCAACGTTCTGGCCGCAGCCGCCCTGCAGCACCTGGCCGAACATTACTTCATCGATCGCTTCCTTGTCCACACCGGCGCGCTCGATCGCCGCATTGGCGGCAACAACGCCGAGCTGGGCTGCGGGTACGTCGCGGAGGGTGCCGCCGTAAGTACCGATCGCGGTACGGGCTGCGGAACAGATATAAACGTTCATTTGGCTGTTTCTCCTTTTCTTCTCTTACGCCGGTGACGCCGGCGCAGCAGTTTGTGACATCTCTTAACGAGTTCGTTAATATTTTATCAAATGTGCAGAAAAATGCAAGGGGTTTTTGTAAGGAATATGGCCCAAATCTTAAAATACCCATAACTTGCACAACACACACAAGGAATAAATCGGGAATTAATCGTTTGCCAGACCCATCAGTTCATCGCGGAAAATACGCGCGTCCATCAGCTTGATCGAACCGTCCGCCTGGCGGGCGATCTGGGGCGCGAATTCCATCTGATCGAGCACCTGGGTCTGCAGGTCGATGCCGGGCGCGATTTCGACCAGGGTGACGCCCTCCGGACGCAGCTCGAACACGCAGCGCTCGGTGATGTACAGGACGGGCTGGTGAACCTCGTTGGCATAGTCGCCGGAGAACGTGATGTGCTCGACCGCGTTGACGAACTTTTTCTTCGCGCCCTCCTGGGTGATGACCAGCTTGCCGTCGCGGCACTCGGTCTTGAGGCCCTTAGCGGTAAACGTGCCGCAGTAGACGACCTTTTTGGCATTCTGGGTGATGTCGATGAATCCGCCCGCGCCGGCCAGACGGGTGCCGAACTTGGACACGTTCAGGTCGCCGTTGGGCGCGGTTTCGGCCAGGCCGAGGAACGCGACGTCCAGGCCGCCGCCCTGGTAAAAGTCAAACTGTACGTTGTGCGGGATGATGCACATTGCGTTGGCGGCCGCGCCGAACTGGGTGCCGCCATAGGGGACGCCCGCGATCGAGCCGGCCTCGACGGTCAGGGTCATCTTGTCCGAGATGCCCTCTTCAGCGGCGACGTTGGCAATTTTTTCCGGCGCGCCGGTGCCGAGGTTGACGATCGCGTCCGGCGGCAGCTCCATGGCCGCGCGGCGGGCGATGATCTTCTTGGCGTCCATCGGGATGGGCGGGATGGCGTCCACCGGAATGCGGAATTCGCCGGTCAGCGCGCCGTCATACGGCATGCCGAGGCACTGCATGTTTTCCTCCTCCGAGCCAACGACGACCGAATCCACATAAATGCCCGGGATCGCCACCAGCTTCGGATCGAGCGAGCCGCCCTGCACGATCTTTTCGACCTGCACGATGACCTTGCCGCCCGAGTTTTTGCACGCCTGCGCCATCGCGGTCACGTCCAGCGGGCCGATCTCGCGGTGTACGGTGCAGTTGCCGTATTCGTCGCAGTAGGAAGCGCGCAGGAACACCACGTTGATCGGGAAGCCCTTATACAGCAGGCGCTCCTGCCCCTCGATGTTGATGACCTTGACCAGATCCTCCTTGGTCACGTCGTTGAGCTTGCCGCCGCCGTTGCGCGGGTCGGCAAAGGTCTTGAGGCCGACGTGGGTGATCGTGCCGATGTTGTGCGCCGCGATATCGCGGTACATATGCGAAATAACGCCCTGCGGCAGGTTGTACGCCTCAATCTTGTTGGCCAGCGCCAGCTCGCCCAGACGGGGCGCACGGTCCCAGTGGCCGCCGATGACGCGCTTTACCATGCCCTCGTGGCCGTAGTGGTCGCCGCCGGTGCCGTCGCGGTGGCCCTGGCCGGCCGCGAAGAACAGCGTCAGGTTGTTCGGATGGCCGGTCTCCAGAAAGCGCTTTTCCAGCGCCTTGGACAGGGTCTCCGGACAGGCGCAGGAGACGAAGCCGCCGGTGGCGATCGTGTCGCCGTCCTGTACTTTCAGGGCGGCCTCTTCCGCAGAGATAATGCTTACTTTCTTCATGTTCTATCATCCTCCTCAGAGTAACGGGCGTGCGCAGCCCGTTTCATTTACGCGAGCAGCCGGATCTGCTCGGTGACCGACGGAATATCGTCCGCCGACACCAGCAGGAAGCGGCGGTCGGCATCAATGTCCTCATACAGATAGGGACAGCCGGTGCAGCCGCGGATAATCAGCAATGCGTCGTAGTGGGCGCCATCCTCCGGATAGGAGAACTGTGCGACGTCCGAAAGGGAGGAGCGCACGGCTTGATAGGCCGCGCCGCGGTCATACCGCGGGTTGCAGCCGCCGCAGAATTTGACAGTGCAGCGCAGCATGGGTGCGTAAACCTCCTTTTGTCTAAGCGCAAACATAGGCACTCACGGATCGCCCGCGGGTGCCTATGGGATGCTTCAGAGATTACTTGATACGGGCAATCTTCTTGGCGAGTTCTTTTTTCATTTCGAGGTTGGACTGACGAGCGATCATGATGCGCTGGGCCTGCGGGGAGCCTGCGCCGTGCATGGACTCGGGCAGGTAGCCAACCGCGGCCGTACCCATCGTCATGTTCTCGATCAGCCGCAGCACACGCATGCGGTCCTCGGTCGGCACGCCTGCCACACCTTTGAGGTACTTCTCGATGTAGTCGTGCGTCGCCGGATTCCGGTAGTCCGCCTCGCTCGGCTGCGTTACCATAATGCCGCCCGCAAGGTCCTGCGCCAGACGCGCGATCTCGTACGGGAACCGCGTCACGTTCTGCTTGCATACGTTCGCCAGCAGCAGGTCGATCAGGTAGTTGCCGCTCTTTGTCTTCGTCCCCTGGCTGGAGCACGCGATGCCGCAGCAGTACAGCGTCT
>NZ_BAAGGY010000016.1:0-81440 GCF_054658635.1 Agathobaculum sp. TL06 | reverse complement strand
TCGTGATCGTTTCCATCGACGCTCGGTTCAGCGTCCCGTCCGGATTCACCGCTACCTTGCCGGAGGTATCCGGAACCTGCTTTACACATACGATTGCTTTCATAGTCCTGTTCTCCTCCTTTTCTTAGCGCAGTACCTGACCAGCGATGACCATTCTCTGAACCTGAGAAGTACCCTCGTAGATCTCGGTGATCTTGGCGTCGCGCATCATGCGCTCCATCGGGTACTCACGGATGTAGCCGTAGCCGCCGTAGATCTGTACGCACTTGGTGGTAACGTCCATAGCGACCTCAGAAGCGTACAGCTTGGCCATAGCGGCTTCCTTGGTGAACGGCAGGCCAACGTCGTGGTTGAACGCCGCGCGGCGGACGAGCAGGCGGGCAGCGTCGATCTGGGTGTACATATCGGCTACCATCCACTGCAGGCCCTGGAACTTGTCCAGCGTCTTGCCGAACTGGACGCGCTCTTTCATGTACTGGATCGCCTTGTCCAGCGCGCCCTGCGCGATGCCGAGCGCCTGGGATGCGATACCGATACGGCCGCCGTCCAGCGTCATCATCGCGATCTTGAAGCCGCCGTTCTCCTTGCCCAGCAGACGGTCCGCCGGCAGGTGTACGTCTTCAAAGATCAGCTCTGCGGTCTGCGAGCCGCGGATGCCCATCTTGTGCTCGATCTTGCCGATCGAGAAGCCCGGGTCATCCTTATCTACGATAAAGGCGGAAATGCCCTTGTTGCCCTTTGCTTTGTCGGTCATGGCGAAAACGACATAAGTATCCGCGCGACCGCCGCCGGTGATGAACACCTTGGTGCCGTTGAGGATGTAGGAACCGTCTTCCTGCTTCTCAGCGATGGTCTGCTGGGCCGCGGAATCGGTACCGGCATTAGGCTCGGTCAAACCGAACGCGCCAACCTTCGCGCCTTCCTTGGGCTCGATCAGCGGGCGGAGCCATTTCTCCTTCTGTTCCGGCGTGCCGAACGCGTAAATCGGCCAGGCGCCCAGCGTGCCGTGCGCGGAAATGATCGCGCCGGTCGTACCGCAGACGCGGCTGATCTCTTCGATCGCGATCGAATAGCAAACGTAGTTGCCGCCGGAACCGCCGACTTCCTTGGGGAACTGAATGCCCATCAGGCCGTACTTCATCAGCTTCTGGACAGTCTCTTCCGGATAGCGCTCCTGCTCGTCGATCTCCGCGGCGATCGGCTCAACTTCGTTGAGCGCGAACTCACGGCACATCTTCTGGAACAGTGCTTCTTCTTTTGTAAGCCTAAAATCCATGCCATATACCTCCCAAAAAAAATTCGCAGGTGAACAGAAAAACACAGCGCCGGACACCATAGGCATCAAGCGCCGCATCCACCGACACCCAACTTTGGAGCATGTCTACTTCTATTATACTGTTTGGCCGCAATATGTCAAGGATTTAACAGACTTTTGCCTGAGAATTTCGCCCCGCATTTTTGTGCAGATTGGATTTTTTTACCCCTCGTTAATTTGCCGTTTCAGTCTCCGTTTTGTAATCATCCATCCGCGCGTTCGGGCGCATATCCGGACGCATACCGGCATAAAAAGGATGGAAGACCAAAGTTTTAAGGAGGAAAAGCCTATGTGTGGAATCGGCGGCTTTATCGATTACGAACACGATGCGCGCGGCTATGGGCCGGTCGCGGAGCGCATGAAACGCACGCTCACGCCGCGCGGGCCGGACGCGGAGGGGCAGTTCTGCGATCTGGACGCGATGCTCGTCCACCGCCGCCTGATCGTGATCGATCCGGACGGGGGACGGCAGCCCATGACATCGCCGGACAGGAATACCATCCTGATTTATAACGGAGAGTTATATAATACCGAGGAGATCCGGCACGAGCTTATCCTGCGCGGCCATCGCTTTGCCGGCCATTCGGATACCGAGGTTGTGCTGCACGCCTTTCTGGAATGGGGTACGGATGCGTTCCCGCGGCTCAACGGAATTTTTGCTTTCGCCATCTGGCAGAAAGCCGAACGCCGCCTGACCCTGTGCCGCGACCGGCTGGGCGTCAAGCCCCTGTTCCTCGCGCATACGGGCGGCGGGCTGGTGTTCGGCTCGACCATCGGCACGGTGCTGTGCCATCCGGAGGTCGAACCTGTGATCGACGAGGACGGCCTGCGCTCCCTGCTGCTGCTCGGTCCGGCGCGGCCGCCCGCTTCCGGCGTGTTCCGGCAGATCGACTCCCTGCTGCCCGGCCACTATGCCATCCTTACTCCCGAGCATTATACGGACGCCGCATACTGGAAGCTGGAGGCGCACGAGCATCCGGACGATCTGGAGGCCACGATCGAACGCACACGGGAACTGATCTGCGACGCGGCGCAGCGCCAGCTCGTGTCCGACGTGCCGCTGGCCTGCTTCCTGTCCGGCGGGCTGGACTCCTCCATCCTGTCCATGCTGGCCGCCAGGGACTACGCCGCGCGCGGCGAAACCCTGCACACCTGGTCGGTCGATTACCGCGACAACGACAAGTATTTTACAAAAAGCAGCTTCCAGCCAAACAGCGACAACGCGTATATCAAAATGATGGCGGATGCGCTGCATACCGCGCACCATAACGTTGTCATTGAACCGGAGGCGCTGTGCGCCGCGCTTCTGCCCGCGACCGACGCCCGCGATCTGCCCGGCATGGCGGACGTGGATTCCTCGCTGCTGCTGTTCTGTGCGGAAGTGAAAAAAGGCGGCACGACCGTGTGCCTTTCCGGAGAGTGCGCCGACGAGCTGTTCGGCGGCTATCCCTGGTACCACCGCGAGGAGATCCTGTTCGAGGACACGTTCCCATGGTCCCGATCGGTCGGGCTGCGGCTCGGCCTGCTCGCGCCGGACGTGGTGCGGGACGGGGCGGCGTTCGTCCGCGAGCACTATCTTTCCACCTGCCGCCGCGCGGAAAAGCTGCCCTCGGACAGCAAAAAGGACGCGCGCATGCGCGAAATGTTCGTCCTCAATCTGGACTGGTTTATGGCGACCCTGCTGGAAGGCAGCGTTGCGGGAGGATACGACCGGCGGTATCCGCGTTGCAGCCGCAGGAAAAGAAAAAGAGGGGCAGACGCCCCTCTTTTTTACATTCCCGTCAAGGCTTCACCGCAGCCCCGCCGTGATGATCGCCATATAATAGACCTCCTCCGCGTTGCAGCCGCGGGACAGGTCGTTGATCGGCGCGTTCAAGCCCAGCAGGATCGGCCCATAGGCCTCAAAGCCGCCCAGGCGCTGCGCGATCTTGTAGCCGATATTGCCGGCGTTGATATCCGGAAAGATAAAGGTGTTGGCATGTCCCGCCACCGGCAGGCCCTTGCACTTGGTCTGCGCGACCTCGGGCGATACCGCCGCATCAAACTGCAGTTCTCCCTCGATCATCAGGTCGGGACGCGCCTGCTTCGCCGCCTGGGCCGCGCGGCGCATCTTGTCCACATCCTCGCCCTTTCCCGACCCCTTGGTCGAATAGGACAGGAACGCCACCTGCGGGTCAATGCCGAACAGCTTCGCGCATTCGGCGGTTTCAACCGCGATCTCGGCCAGCTCGTCCTCATCCGGCTTGATATTGATCGCACAGTCCCCCATCGCCAGCAGCTCCGCGCTGCTTCCGCTCCCGCGGGTCAGGATAAAGCACGAACCGACGATCCGGTGTCCCGGCTTGGTCCGGATCAGCTGCAGCGCCGGACGCACCGTATCCGCGGTGGAATAGGTCGCGCCACCGAGCAGGCAGTCCGCCACGCCGAGCTTTACCAGCATAGTGCCGAAATAGTTTCCCTTTTGCAGCAGCCCGCGGCATTCCTCAGGCGACAGCTTGCCCTTCCGCAGTTCCATCATTTTATCCACCAGCTCGTCCATACGGCGGTAGTGCAGCGGATCGACGATGCGGATATCCGCGATGTCGAAGCCGCCTGCCTGCGCGGCCTGCCGCACCTCCTGCACATCCCCGATCAGCAAGGGCTGCAGGATGCCCTCCCGCTTGAGGCGGGAGGCGGCCTCCAGGATACGCGGGTCCGCCCCCTCGGTGAACACCAGCGTGGTATAATTCTTTTTCAGTTTTTCGATCAGCTTAGTAAACATAACAGCGCCCCTGTCTCACCAGTCCGCCGGAAATACCGTATAGGCAAATTTCGCATACTGCGGCGTTGTAAAGTGGATATGGCTGCCGCGCGGGATATACAGCACATCCCCTGCGTCGCCGCCCACGGTGCGGCCGTCTATGCGGATCTCCAGCCGCCCCTCCAGCACAACGTCCCATTCGTCGTAAGTGAGCGTCCATTCAAAATCCGCGCCGTCGCGCAGCTCCATGATGCCGCAGCCGATGCGCGGCGCCTCCTCGAGCGTCGCCACGTCTTTCAGGCGCACGTCGTCGCGCCCTTCAAACGGCTCAAGGCGCACGGTCGGCACGCGTACGCTGAGCACGCCGCTGGGATCTACCGTTTTCTCAAAGCCGCACCCGCCGCTTTTGCTCTCCTCCGGCTTCTGCCGGCCGGTCTCGGCCAGCACCTTTTCCACAAGGCTGCGGATCAGTTCCTCGTTTACTTTCATCGTCATTCTCCCCTTTCCGCTGCCCGGTCACATCAGGGCCTCAAACACCTTGGGCGATGGGCGCGGGATAATGCTTGTGCCGACCAGCAGCTCGGCCTGCTCTTTGGCGGCGGCCACCGCGGCGCGCACTGCGCCGACATCGCCGGTCAGCGTCACATAGCCCTTGCCGCCGATCGCATAGCCGATGCGCACCTCGATCAGCTGCACATCCGCCGCCTTGGCCGCGATATCCGCGCCAATGATGGCGGACGCTACCGAATAATACTCCAAAACGCCGACCGCGCCCGGCTTCTCGATCTGCGTGGTCATGCTGATGGCCTGAATCACGTCTGCGTGGATGTTGGGGATGGTCAGCGTGTCCACCACGCACTCGCCGCCCCGCTTGATCCCCTCCGCCATGGAGGCTTTCACGTCCCCCGTTTCGCCCGCGATCAGGATCAGGTATTTGCCCGGACACACCGTGGAGGAGCGGAGCAGCTCCACGGTCGCCGCCTTTACCATATAGTCACAGGTTTCGATGCCCCGCGCAATGCTGTTCAGTTCCACCATGCCGATGGCCATCCTGCTGGAAATTCCCATAGTGCTCACTCCTTCCGTCCGCGGATGCGGGCGCCTTTTTCTGTAATTTCCGTCACCACGCCCGAAATGCTGGCGTGGATCTGCGCGGACAGGCCCTCCGCCGCCTGCGCCAGCACCTCGCCCCGCTCGACCGTGTCGCCGGCCTGCTTGACCGGCTGCGCCGGCTTGCCGATATGCTGGGAGAACGGCAGGAACACCTCGTCCGGCGTAAGCGTCCGGCAGTCGTGCGCGTGCAGGCCGTAATACGCCGACAGCCCCAGCCGGCTGACCAGGCGGTCGGTCGGCGTATGGCGCTGATCGACCTCGGCCCGCGCCTGCGGCGCGCTGCCCCGCGGCACCTGGATTCCCTTTTCCCGCAGCCGACCCTTGACGTATTGGTTGACCTTGCGCGGCGAAAGCTGCATCGGGCAGGCGAACATTTCGCATACGCCGCAGTCGCAGCAGTTGGCTGCCTCGCCGAAAATACGGCCGTATGCCGTGTCGTCCGTTACCTCCTGCTCGCGCCACAGGTTGCGCATAATCAGGTGCGGCCGGATGGCGTGGCCGATCAGGTAGCGCGGACACAGGTCGGTACACATCCGGCACTGGATACAGGCGCTGCGCGCCTGGTGACGGATTGTTTCCAGCGGCGTCGCGGCCCGCCGGAACAGATAGTGGTCACGCGGCAGCACAAGGATGTTGCCCGTGGTCTTGGTTACGACCGCGCCGCGTATTTCGTCCGCGCCGGTCAGCTGCCGGCCCATCATCGGCCCGCCGAGGATCAGTGCATAGTCCGCGAGCTGCGGCTCGGCCGCGCGCACGCAGTCGATGACCGGCGTCCCGATCGGGACATGCAGCATGACCGGTTCCTTCACCTCGCCCACGACCGACAGGTATTTATCCACCACCGGCCGCCCCTGTAGCGCGTCGTAAATATTGAGCATGGTGCCGACGTTGTCCACCACGCAGCCGACATCAAGCGGTAGGCCGCGCTCGGGTACCGAGCGTCCGGTCACCTGCTGCACCATGGTCTGTTCGTCGCCCGCCGGATAGAACGTACCCATCCGGAAGATCTCGACCGGCGCGGCCGCCGTGCGGATCGCCTCGGACAGCGCGCCGATCTCCTGCTCGTATTTGCCTTTCAGGGCGATGACCGCACGGCCTGCGCCCAAATGCTCTTTGACCGCCAGCACCGCCTGGATGATCTGCGGCGCGCAGGTGCGGCAAAGGTATTTATCCGTCTCGATCAGCGGCTCGCACTCGGCCGCGTTGACGATCAGGCACTCCGCCCTGGCGTCCAGCTTGACATGCGTCGGGAAGCCGGCGCCGCCCGCGCCGACGATGCCGGCCGCCTTGATGGTTTCGGTCAGATTCATGGTTTCACCGCTTCCTTTTCCTCCAGAATACCGGGGTCGAACTCCTGATCGTCCACAATGCCGACCACGGTCGCGTCCACCGGCACCGACATATCGCCCGCCGCGCTGCGCGCCGAGCTTCCGCCGACAATGATGACCGTCTCCCCCATGCCCGCGCCGATCATATCGGCGGCCACGATGGGCGCGCGGTCCGGCGAGCCGTCCAGGATGTTGACCGGCTGCACGATCAGCAACTTATAGCCCGCCAGCCGTTCCTCCTTGCGGGTGGCCCAGATATTCCCGATCACTTTGGCAATTTTCATATGGTTCCTCTCCTGTCGGGCATACGTTGGCGCGCCGGCGGCTCAGTCCGCGCCGCGGGTTTCAGTCCTGCCCCTTGATAATCGTGATGCCTCTGCCCGCCGCCAGGTCTTTGGCCAGCGCCGTGATGATGCAGCCCGCGCCCACGCGGATGCAGGCGACGCCCTGCTTTTCCGCGTCGATCAGATCGCGCTCGGTCAGCACCCGCTTGGCAAGCGTCTTTTCCTTTGCGCTGGGCGCCTCCGCAGGCGGCGCCTGCAGTTTCGGCGCGGGCTGCTTTTCGGTCAGCAGCTGTTCCACATCGGTCTGTGTGCAGAGGACCGCGCCGCTTGCCTGCAAAAAGTCCAGCTTTTGCTGCAGCATCTTATAGTACACCGCCGGCGCCGACTCCCGATACCGGTACAGCTCCACCCCCTCCGCGAGGATATAGACCTTTTTCCCCGCGAGGATGGCCTGTACCGCCAAACGGGTAAAGGCGCAGTCTCCCGCGCCGGAGGCGATCCGGTCCAGCGCGCCGCAGCTCAGGTCGCCGAGCAGCACCGCGTCGTAATCCGCCAGCTCCACGTTATACTCGCGCTGCAGGGCGCAGTTCACCCGCCATTTCCGGCGGACCGCCTCGCTCTCCAGCACGCTGTGACAGGCCGTGCCGTGCGCCTGTGTCAGGATCAGCAGGCCCGGCTTGCCCTCGGACGAGGCTGCCTGCTCCGCTCCCTCCAGTTCATGCAGTCTTGCCGTGACCCGCCGCACGATTTCCTCGACCAGCTCTATTCGCTCCATGGTTCCCCTCCTTTCCGCTTATCACTTACAGTTCATGGCAATCCCTGCGGGCGTCACCAGGAACGGGTCGGCGGGCTTTACCGTCCGGATGCCCGTTTCCCGCGCAAAGACCTCTTCGATTCCGGTCAGGCAGCAGGTGCCGCCGCACAGGTAGAGTGTTTCCGTTTCGGTTTTATCGACATAGCGTTTTACGATCGCCGCCATTTTTTCCACAACGGGTCTGACCACGGGAAAGATCTCCTTATGGCGCGCGTAGTCCTGCTTGATGGACTCGGCCTCCGCGAAGGGGATGTGATAGTTGCCCGCCAGCACTAGGGTCAGATGTGTGCCGCCGGTCGGCTCGTCCTCGATGCGGACCACCTTTCCCTCCCGCAGGACGGCCAGGCCGGTCGTGCCGCCGCCGATATCCACCACCACGCCGTTGTCGATCTGGTAGACCGCGTTCGCGGCGGTCGGCTCATCCAGCACGGCGGTCACTTCAAACCCCGCGCCCTCGGCCACATACTGATGTGTCCGCGCGCTCGACTCCGTACCCGCCGGCATAGCGATGGCGCATCGCTCCAGCTCCCTGCCGAGCCGCTGCTCCAGCCTGCGCTTTAGCTCGCGCACGATCTGCAGCGCGCCGAGGTAATCGACCACCACGCCATCCCGCAGCACCGAGGCCGCCTGCTTTTCGCACGCCACAGGGTTATCCGCCCCGTCCAGCACGACCAGCACGATATAGGCCGTACCCAGGTCCAGCCCCACCTTCAGTTCTCCGTCAGCCGGCGGAAAGGTGGTATGCTCCGACGCGCTCACGCGGGCCATATAGTCGTTAACGCGCTCCATATCCATCATTTGTTCCAGCGCTCCTTCCGTTTTCCGCTATGCCCCATATTGTCCGGCCAGATAGCGGCACATCATAATGTGCAGCGCGCTGGACATACGGTTGAGTTCTTCGATCAGATCCTCCCTGGTGCATTTCGCGCCCTCGCGAAACGCCAGCGCCGCCGCGACCTCGGTTTCCCGCACCGCGGCGCGCAGGCTGTTGAGCAGGGCGAAATCGCGCCCCATGGTATAGTCGGGCAGCGTCATCGCCTTAACGCCGAAAAAGCGCTGCGGGTCGTGCGACTGCTCCCGCAGGCCGGCGTGCGTCAGCCCGATCAGCGTTTCCAGGGTGAACGGCTCATCGAGCACGTCGCAGCGCATCACCTCGCGCAGCGCGTGCAGCAGGTCGTTCAGGTCCTCCAGCAGTTTTTCGCTGCCCCCGCGTCCGCTAATCTCGGTCTGCGCCAGCACGACAGACGCCTGCAGCGCGTCCAGCCTGCCCCGAAACAGGATGCGCGGATGGCTTTTCTGCACCAGCAGGTTGCCCGACAGGTGCGTCATATGCTCGGGCTTTTCCGCGTAAAACGCGCCGGTTTCATAGTCAACGAACTTCGCCGCTGCCGCCGGCACAGCTGCGGGCGCGGCCGGCGCGTTTACCGCCCCGGCCGCGCAGGGGTTGGCTTTCCCCTGCCGCTCCTCCGGCACAATCTTGATTTTGCGCGTCTGAAGATACTCGCGCGCCGCCGGCGTCAGCTTCTGCCCCCTGGGTACCACATAGCTTTCCGGCTCGATCGCGTGCAGCTCATGCCGCAGCGCTGTCTCCGTGATATATTTCAAACGCTTCACCTCCTCAAGTCGGATGGGCTTCCGCCGTACCGCCGCGCCTTATTTGTCCAGGGTCGGCAGGATGTACTCCACTTCCTCATGCGGCCGCGGGATCACATGTACCGAAATCAGATCGCCCACGCGCTCCGCTGCCGCCGCGCCCGCGTCGGTCGCGGCCTTGACCGCGCCCACGTCCCCGCGCACCATCACGGTCACCAGGCCGCCGCCGACGTGTACCTTGCCGATCAGCGTTACGTTTGCCGCCTTGACCATTGCGTCGGCCGCCTCCACGGATGCGACCAGTCCCTTTGTCTCAATCATGCCGAGTGCCTGCATATTTGCCATGTTACCTTACTCCTTTTCTGTCGTTTTCCGCTTTTTACTGCTTATCCAGCGAGGGCAGGATATACTCCACCTCTTCGTGCGGCCGCGGGATCACATGTACCGAGATCAGGTCGCCCACGCGCTCGGCCGCCGCCGCGCCCGCGTCGGTCGCAGCCTTGACCGCGCCCACGTCCCCGCGCACCATCACGGTCACCAGGCCGCCGCCGACGTGTACCTTGCCGATCAGCGTTACGTTCGCCGCCTTTACCATTGCGTCGGCCGCTTCCACGGATGCGACCAGTCCCTTTGTTTCGATCATGCCGAGTGCCTGTGTCGTCGTTGCCATAATCAATTCCTCCTAAGCTTTATTTGAATGGTTGATGAACCTGTTTACGCCTTTTTCATCCGGCTGACAACCATGCGGACGATCGCCTCCAGATCGGTCTCGCTGATCCCGCCGCCCGTGCTCTGGCAGATGCCGTCGCTGCAGTCGGGCGCGCCCTGCCGGATATCGTCCAGCTCCCGCAGGCCGTAGGCCACCTTGCGGGTATTGAGCAGCTGCATGGGGCCGACGTTTTCGCTCGTCGCCGAGCCGCCCACCGCGCCGCAGCCCAGCGTCAGCGCGGGCATGAGCGCCGTGGAGGCGCCGATACCGCCCAGCGCGGACGCGGTATTGACGATCACGCGGGAAACCGGCACGCGCTTTGCAAAATAATCGACCATCTGCTCGTCCTTGGTATGCATGGAGAACGTATGGCCCGCGCCCTCGTAGCGCAGGATCGTGCAAACCTTTTCACACACGTCCCGATAGTCCTTTCCGGTATAGAACGCGAGGATCGGCCCCAGCTTTTCATTGGAGTACGGATGGCCGCGGCCCACGCCGTCCTCGCGGGCGACTAGCACGCGCGCCGACGCCGGCACCCGATCCAGGCCGGCCAGCTTGGCAATGGTTTCCACGCTGCGTCCGACGATCTCCGGATTCATCGTGCCGTTGGCGCGGAGAATGAATTTGCCGAGCTTGGCGCGCTCCGCGTCGTCGAGGAAGTAGGCGCCCTGCTTTTCCATTTCGGCCTGCACCGCGGCCGCCATATCCTCGTCGCAGATAATGGACTGCTCGGAGGCGCAGATCGTACCCCAGTCAAAGGTCTTGGAATCCAGGATGCGCTTGACCGCGAGCGGCAGGTCGCAGGTCTTTTCCAGATAGGCCGGACCGTTGCCCGGCCCCACGCCGATCGCCGGCGTGCCGGAGGAATAGGCCGCGCGCACCATGGCTGAACCGCCGGTCGCCAGGATCAGGGCGACGTCGCGGTGGCGCATGAGGTTGTCGGTGGCCTCCATGGTGGGAATCGTGATACAGGAGACCAGGTTCTCGTTGCCGCCCGCCTCGGAAATCGCCTGGCGGATGACCTTGACCGTCTCCATGATGCAGCGCAGCGCGGTCGGATGTGGGGAAAACACGATCGCGTTGCCCGCCTTAATCGCGATTTCGGACTTGTACAGCGCGGTGGACGTGGGATTGGTTGAGGGGATCAGGCCCGCGATCACGCCCACCGGCACGGCGATGGTGCGCGTTTTATTGACCTCGTCGCGTTCAAGCTCGCCCACGGTTTTCATATCCTTGATGTATTCATACACGCCGCGGCTGCCGAACACGTTTTTGATGACCTTGTCCTCGACCTTGCCGAAGCCGGTGTCCTCATTGGCCATTTCCGCCAGGCGCCGCGCGTTGCGCACGCCTGCGTCCGCAATGGCGCGGACAATGCGGTCCACCTGCTCCTGGGTCATGCCGGCCAGCTCCTGCTGGGCTTTTTTGGCCGCGCCGACCAGCTCACGGACCTCCTGCATGGACAGTAAATCCTTGTCATATAGCTGCATGCTTCAACTCTCCTTTATCCGCGGATGCTTCCGCTTGAATTTCATTTGCCCTGATCGCGGAACGCCCGAATCGCCGCGATCAGCTGCTCCTTTTTGGCGAACCGGATATCGCGCCGCGTCATGCTGGTCAGGCCCAGCTCCCGCGCGGCGGTGCGCAGGCTGGCGACCGACATGCCCGCCAGCGTCTCGTCGTCCGGCGCCCCTTCGCACACCCGCGCTGGGGCGGGCGCCTGCTCCTGCGCGCGCCGCGGCGATGCGCGGACCGGCGCCGCGGGCGGCGGGGACAGGATCGTTTCCACTTCGTCATGCGGCCGCGGGATCACATGCACGGCGACCAGCTCCCCGACCCGTTCGGCCGCCGCCGCGCCCGCATCCACCGCTGCCTTGACCGCGGCCACCTCACCGCGCACCATGACCGTCACCAGACCGCCGCCGACATGCTCCTTACAGGCCAGCGTGACCTCGGCGGCCTTTACCATTGCGTCAGCGGCCTCTACCGAAGCCACCAGGCCGCGCGTCTCGATCATTCCCAACGCTCTCACCGGCCGTCACCTCCGTTACGCGCCGCGCCGCTCACAGGCTGTCCTCCGCAATACATTCAGTGGGATGCTCCGCCACAAACTCGACCGCGTCGGCAAACGCTTCGCACGCCGCTTTGCAGGCGGCCTGGCTGCCTGTCAGCAGGCCGCCGCCGAAGTTCGTCTCGCTCGGCGGCGCGTACAGCACGCACATGCGCACGTCAGCCGCCTTGAGCGCAGCGTCCAGGCCATATACTGCCTCCAGCGGCGGCGCGATCAGGTACGCCAGCGCCTCGCCCTCCGTAATGCCCGCGCCCTCGGACAAATACGAACCGGTGCGCGAAATACAATGCGCATAGTAGACGATATCGCCCTCGTCGTTTGCGGAAACAAAATGGCATACGTTCTCGATCATATCAACGCAGGCGTCCAGACCGGCCTTGGCCTCCGCCGGATTGGGCGCGGCCAGAATGCCGATGATCTCGCCTGCCAGGCGCGTACTCGCGTGGTCCGCGCCCGCATAGCAGCTTTTGGCGTATACCACGCGGCAGACCGCTTTTTTGGTCGCTTCATCCAGCGCGGTGTAGGTCACATCGTCGTTGTCCGCCGTGATCAGCGCGAGCGACCGCTCCTCCGGCCGCAGCGACAACTGTTCGGCAAGGTCGGGCGCAACGTTTGGGATCAGCTTTGTCGCCAGCACCCTCGCCTGAATGGGATCTCTTTTCATAGGTAAGCTCCTCCCTGCCTGTTACAGCTTCAAATCCGTACCGCTGGCCTTTTTCTCCAGCATCAGCTTGATGATATCGGCAATGTGCGCGCCCGCCTCGGCCGGATTGGTGCCGCTTCTGTGGATATTGGAAAGCACGGTGCGCCGCGCCTCCGGCATGCCCACCGTCGCCCGATAGGCAATATAGGCGGACATGGATTCCGCGGTAATCAGGCCGGGCCGCTCGCCGATCAGCACGCAGGTGACCTCGGCGCCGAGCAGCTCGGACACCTCATCCATCACGCCGACGCGGCCGTACCGCACGAAAAACGGCGTACCCACGTCTATTTTATAGTTCTGCAGGCCCTGCAGCAGCGCGGGCAGCAGATCCGGAATATTGGCCGACACCGCCGCGGAGGAAAGCCCGTCGGAAACATAGATCTGAACCGTGGGGTGGTCCCTGCACCGCTCGCGGATGGTATCCGCCGCCGCCTTGCTGAGCCTGCGCCCCAGGTCGGGCCGTGTCAAATAGGTATCCTTGCTGTCGCACTGGCTCTGCACGAGGAACAGCCCCTGCGAGGCGACAAACGCCTCGTCCACATCGCTGAACACCGCGTCCTGCGCCGCTGAATGCGCCGCGCGGAATTCCAACTGCGGCAGCGTTTTATAGCGCGCGCCCGCTTTGCCAATGCCGAGACGGCAGGGCGCGTTCCTCTTGAGGTCCGCATACGCCTCGCCATGCTCCGGCCGCTCCACCAGGTACTGCTCCCTTATGTCGATCTCCGTGATATCGGGCAGGCAGCCTGCCTCCCCCGCCGTCTCCGGCAGTCGGATGTCGGGAGCCGCCGGCTCTGTCCATGCGGCGGGCGCCGGAGCCGGCGCTTCCGGCTTTTCCGGCGGCCGTTCGTCCTGCGCAAGCTCTGCGACCACCTGCTCGATGATGCGTGTCAATGTAGCTTCGTCCAACACTCTCACTTCCTCTCCTACTTCGCCAAAAAGACCGAGGCGTCGCCCGCCCTGGGCGTCAGCTTCCCGTTCTCCGAAAAGCCCATTTTTTCCAGCCAGCGGTCAAATTCCGGAATGGGCCGCAGGCCGAAGACCTCGCGCAGCGCGGGGATCTCATGATAGCCCGTACACTGGTACATCAGCATGCAGTCGTCGCCCTCCGGAATGGACATCAGGTAAGTACAGCCGGCGGCCACCAGCAGCGCGGCCAGGTTCTCGATATCGTTCTGGTCGGTCTTCATATGGTTGGTGTAGCAGGCGTCGCAGCCCATGGGTACGCCGGTCAGCTTGCCCATGAAGTGATCCTCCAGCCCCGCGCGCGTGACCTGCTTGGCGTCATACAGGTATTCCGGCCCGATAAAGCCGACCACCGTGTTGACCAGGAACGGCTGGTACCGCCTGGCAAAGCCGTAGCAGCGCGCCTCCATCGTCACCTGATCCCAGCCGTTGTGGGCCTCGGAGGATAGTTCCGAACCCTGTCCGGTTTCGAAATACATAACGTTGGGGCCGGTGCAGGTGCCGCGGCTGAGCATGGTCGCGCGTCCCTCCTCCAGCATCGCCGCGGTCAGACCGAACGCCTCGTTTCCCTTCTGGCTGCCCGCAATCGACTGGAACATCAGGTCAAGCGGCGCGCCCAGCTTATCCGCAGCGGCGACCTGGGTGGTGACATGCGCCAGCACACAGATCTGTGTCGGTATCTCCCATTTATTTTTGAACTCGTCGAACATCTTGAGGATGCGGGCGACCGATTCCACCGAATCGTCCACCGGATTCAGCCCCAGCACCGCGTCGCCGCAGCCGTAAGAGAAGCCCTCCATCGCAGAGGCCAGGATGCCTTTGGGGTCGTCGGTCGTATGGTTGGGCTGCAGGCGGGAGGAAAACGTCCCCGGCAGGCCGATCGTGGTGTTGCAGTGCGCGGTCACCTGGATCTTTTTGGCCGCGTAGATCAGGTCCAGATTGCTCATCAGCTTGCACACGCCCGCGACGATCTCGGACGTGATGCCGCGCGACGCGCGGCGGATCATTTCGCTTGTGGTATTGCCGTCGAGCAGCCATTCGCGGAACTCCGCGACCGTCATGTTCTGGAACTCGCGGAAAATCGTTTCGTTCACATCGTCCTGTATAATGCGGGTGACCTCGTCCTCCTCATAGGGGACGGCCGGCGCGTTGCGCAGATCGTTCAGCGTCAGGTTTGCCAGGACCACCTTGGCCGCCACCCGTTCCTCGGCCGTCTCGGCCGCGATGCCGGCCAGCCTGTCGCCCGATTTTTCTTCGTTGGCCTTGGCCATCACCTCGCAGATGCTCTTGAATTCGTAGACATGCCCGAACAGCTTTGTTTTCAGGATCACATCGTTTCACCTCTCCCTGCTTGTTATGAATTGAAGATCAGCGTCTTGACCACGACAGGCACCACATGCCCATCCGCGACCGGCGCGCCGATATCCACATAATCGCCGTCCTGCGTCCGTATCCCGTCGATGCAGATGACATCCTTGCGGAAGTCCAGCCGCACGTTGAGCGCGTTTCCCAGCACCTTGCCGATATCGGCCTCCACCACCAGGATCAGCGGGTACCCGCCCGTGATAATCTCCGCCGCCCCGTCCGTTACCGCCGCGGCCAGCTTTTGGATGGCGGCGAAGCTGGTATAGGGCCTGCCGCTGAACGCGATCGCGACCTGTTCGATCCGTCCCTCCGGCTGGTACATCGGCATTTGACGCCGGATGGCGTCGCGCAGCGTTTCCGGCGCGGCCTCGTCCTCCTCGGATACACGGAGCACGGGTACATTTTTGACCGGCAGGCGTCCCTGCGCATAATGGATAGTGCTGCCGCTGACCTCGGTCGTATGCGTCCCCGCGCCGACCACGGTGGCGCGGATGGTCTCCGCCGGCCGGAACAGCCGCAGCCCGCCGAGCGCCGCGTTTTCCCGAATCGCCTGTCCGAGCAGCACGCCCACATCGCCGTACCGGAATACATCCCCCTCCGGCGGCGTATAAATGCAGTCTGCCACGCCGCCCGAGTAGGTGACCGCCTGCGCACGCGCGGTTTCGGGCAGCGGCTTCCCGCCGTTGGTATACAGTCCGGCGTGCTGCCCATCCGGCGGCCGGCGGGACAGCGCCTGCGCGAGCTGGTCGGCCATCAGGCCGCATACCCGCCGCAGCATCTCCACATCCGCCGCAGCTCCGGCCCGCAACGCGATGCCGTGCGCACGGGCCAGCGCCTCAATCTTATGGTAGACATAGGCGATCCGGCCTTGTTCCACGCGGATCAGCCGCCCGCCGATATCCAGGCAGCAGACGCCGGCCAGTTTCCCTTTATCGAATACCGCAATGTTGGTCGTTCCGCCGCCGACATCCAGATTGGCCACAGCTGTGCGCGCCTCCTCGGAAAGCCGGTCGGCGCCCGCTCCCCGCGCGGACAGCACGGATTCCAGATCCGGTCCGGCCGTGGCGACCACAAAATCGCCCGCAAGGCTTGCCAGCGCCTCCAGAACCTCGTTCGCGTTCTGCTTGCGCGCCGTCTCGCCGGTGATGATGACCGCGCCGGTCCTGACATCAGCCGGACGGATGCCCGCCGCGGCGTATTCCTTCCGCACGATTTGCTTGACCGCCTCCGCGTCGATCTCCGTCCCCGACCGCAGCGGCGTAAAGTATATCCCGCTGCGGTGGACGACCTCTTTTTTCACGATCTGGATGCGCGGCGCGGTATAGCTGCTCGCCCGATTCTCGATCGTCAATCTGCTGAATATCAGTTGTGTGGTGGATGTCCCGATATCCACGCCCACGCTGCATATCTCCTCGTGCATGGCGCGCCTCCGATCTTCCATAATGCTTTCATCAAAAAAGTCCGGATACACAGACTGATAGCCTGTATATCCGGACTGCGCCGCCCGTTTGCTCCGCCGCGGCATTCCGTCATGCCGCAGCCTTATTCTTTATACTGGTTTTTGAAGTCAAACGTCACATGCGTACCGCCGCTGCCCGCTTCGGTCTTCAGGCTGCCGTGCAGCCGGTCCTCCACCATCGTACGCACGATGGAAAGGCCCAGGCTGTCCGGCCGGACAGCCGCCGTATCATAGCCGCATCCGTCGTCAATGACCTCAATGCAGGAATACAGCTCCCCGCGGGTCACAACGATCCGGACGCTGCCCTGCTCCCGCCCCCGAAAGGCATACTGCAGGGAATTCTGAAGCAGCTCATTGATTACCAGCGCGGCCGATGTGGCGATATCGGAATTGACCGGAAAGTCATCCCCCTCCTGCCGGATCTGCACATGGAAATCCGGCCAGCTGAACGCGCGGATGATATTGTTCCGGATATTGCGGATGACCTCCCCGATCATCACCTCGTCCACGCCGGACCGCGAGAGCAGCTCATGCGTGGTGGCGATTGAGAGGATGCGGTTCATGCTCTCCGCCAGCACGTCCTGCAGCGCCGCGTCATCCAGCCGCCGCATCTGCAGCCGCAGCAGGCTTGCCACGGTCTGCAGGCTGTTTTTCACCCGATGGTGCATCTCCTTGACCACCGCCGACTTCAGCACGAGCTGCTTCTCCTGTTCGCGCTTCCACGTCAGATCCTGCACGATCACGGCGAACGCCATATCCTCCCGCGCCAGCTGGATCTGCTTGACCAGCAGGCTGTGGCGTCCCAGCGTAACCTCCGCCGCCGCGTAACCAGCCTGCCCGTCCTCCTCCCGCACCTCGGCCAGCCGCACGTTTTCGTACCGCTGCCCCAGGGGGTCGTCGAGGTATCCCAGCGTCTGATAAAGGCTGCGCGCCAGGCTGTTGCAGAACGCCACCCGCCCCGTCCGGTCGACGATCAGCAGGGCCTCGTCGATACACTCGGTCAGCCAGTCGTTTCCCGCCATATGCGCGAGCGCGTTGGCGATCTTTGCAGGGTCACGGTCGGAAAAATGCAGCCGGCCGCTTGCCTGCCGCCGCTCGTCCATCCGCTGTTCCCGCACCAGCGCGCCGATCACCTTGCCCGCGCTGTTTTTGATCGGCTCGACCGACTGGACCGTGCGCCGGTTTTCCTGGGTCAGCGCTTTCATCTGCTTGGTTCCCACGCCCAGGCGGAGCGTCCGCGCCACGGCTGGCTCGTTCTCCCTGCGCGCCAGCAGCCCCACCACGCTTTTCCGGTAGGAGGACGGCGCACCGTCCGGCTTTGCCTCTGCCACAACGATAGCGTCGCCGTCCCGACAGGGGCAGTCCACAAAAATGTCCGCCTCCTCCCAGCTGGCCAACGCCCCCAGCACGGTGCTCATTCCCTGTATCACGGCAATATCCGCCGGCGCCAAGCTGGTATATTTCCGGCAGAGCGCCTCGATCGTATCCACCATACTCAGCGTCCTCCGCTTCTCATCAGGATGATCTCCGCGACCCGCCGCATGGACAGCTTTTTGCTCTGGCTCAGCTTGCGTATGTAATCATATGCGCTCTGCTCGGTCATTCCCTCCTGCGCCATCAACAGGCCCTTTGCTTTTTCGATCACGGTGCGGCTTTCCAGCCGGTCGGTAACCTGCCGGATGTCCTTTTTGAGCTGGCGCATCTCCTTGCTGCGCGCCACGGCCAGCTCTATGCTTGGCACCAGCGAGCTTTCGCCCAGCGGCTTGACCAGATATCCTGCCACGCCCTGATCCCGCGCGGTTTTGACAAATTCCCATTCGCTGTACGCGGTGAGCATGATGATCGTTTCCGCGATATCCTCTTCGTAAATGATCCTCGCGGCCGAAAGGCCGTCCAGCAACGGCATCTTCACGTCCAGCAGCACAAGGTCGGGCTGTGTCTGCCGGCACATCTCGATCGCGTCGAAACCGTCTGCCGCCTCGCCGACCACCTGGTAGCCCTGCGCCGACAGCAGTTCCTTCAAATCCATGCGGGTGATCGGCTCGTCGTCCGCAATCACCACTCTGATTCGGCTCATATCCATTCTCCTTACCCTCAGGCGGCATCACTCCGCCGCCTGTTCATAGCCCAGATAGGCCATCAGCGCGTCCACCCCTTCGCCGGTGACGCTGCTGGTGACGAACACCGTTTTGGCGCCCGCCATATGCAGGTATTTTTTCGCCTTCTCTATTTGCTCCGGCGCGGCAATATCGCTTTTTGTCACCACGCCCAGCACCGGCTTGGCAAACTGGCTGTTATAGGAGGGCGGGAACATGGTACCCTCCTCTGTGGCGGACTGCACAAATACCACATAGTCCGCTTCCACCGAGGTGACCATCAGCGCCCCCCGAAAGCTGCGCCGCTCCAGGTATTCGCCGGGCGTATCGATCATTGTCTGGTTGATGACCTGCACGGTCTGCGTTTTGTGATACGCCAGATCGCGCCGGCTGATACGCTGGCACAGCGTTGTCTTGCCCGCCGTGGAGCGCCCGACCAGCATGATCCGTTTCTTTTCCCTGTTTTCCATGGCCGATTCCCCTATGTCCTGGTCATCGGCGCGGGGCTGAAGCCCATCATGTCGCACAGCACCTGCATCACGCCGGCAAGCGCTTCCTCCACCGCCGCCACCTCGCCGGTGATGACCAGCGAGCCGTTAAAACGGTCCACAAAGCCGATCTCGACCGAGGCCGCCTTGGCCGCCACATCCGCGCCGATCATCGCGGCCTCACTCGGCGTGATGGTCATAATGCCGATCGCGCCGTGCGCGTCGATCAGTCCCAGCTTGGCGTAGAGCGTATCCTCGGGACTGGCGATCACATGGCACAGGGTGACCTGCTTTCCTGGCACAAACTCCTGGATAATCCTTTTTTTCTCATCCAGCTCAATCAACTCCGCCGCCCCCTTTCCTAAAAATAAAAGCCCCCAAAGGACCCCGCCTGTCGGCCGGATTCTCGGGAGCTGCGTCGCTCTTTTTTGAAAAACCGCTTTTTGCATTGGACACTGACGGCGCGCCCTCTGCCTGAAATAAACAAAGCAGTTAATTTCAGCTTATTGCTCTATGGTTAGTTTAGCAGTATTTCGGCCGTCTGTCAATGCCTTTTCCGACGTACAGAACCCCTAAATTCAGGCGCGCTCCTGCCGGTTCGCCGGCCTGCGGACGCCTGTCGAAAGGAGTAATTTTCCATTTCCTGCAATATGCTTCCATCTCCCATTTTCTTCCTTTTTGGTATATTTGACCATTGCAGGAAGAGCGTGTTATAATGTAAAAAACACGTTAAAAATGTCGTGTGGTTTTCGCACCGCGAAGGCGAAACGACTCACCGCCCGCATCCAAAAAGAAAGGGAGATTTTTGTGTCTAACTCGGATCTACTGGACAAAAAGCTATGCGAAAAATTGGCGCAGTCGGCAAGCCTGACCATTGGACACGACGTGCTTATTACCGACTCCTTCGGCTATGTCGTCGCCTCCAACGATCCCGACCGCGTTGACTCGCTGCACGAGGCTTCGCTTGAAGTCATACAGAGTGCGCGCAAAATCTACCATGACGCCGCCGCGGCCCGTAAATTCGCCGGCACCAAGCCCGGCATCACCATCCCCATCATCATCGATTCCATCGTCATCGGCACGATCGGCATCACCGGCGCCCCGCACGAAATTTCGCAATATGCCCTGCTGATCCAGCAGCTTGCACAGATATTTCTCGATTTTGAGAAGCGCCAGCGCTCCACGACCCGCACCGATTACCGGAAGAAAAACCTCCTGCGCGAAATCATTACATATGATCCCCGCTCGCATGATGAAGCCGCCATCTGCGAAAGCGCTTACGAATTCGGCATTGACCTGAACGCGGCGCGCATCGCCGTCAAGCTGGAGGAAATCGAAGGCCGGCACGACGACGCTTCCGCGGAAACGCGCGTACATCAGACGCAGATCATGGAATGCCTGCTGCGCCATTTCGATCACCCGCAGGATTTTGTCTGCCCGCAGAACAATACCGGCTATGTCGTGTTCGCCTTTGGGCTGCGCAGCATCCAGCCGCAGCAATACCTGGAAATGCTGCAGCAAAAGTGCCTTTGCGTGAGCAGCGAGTGCCTGACCGCCGGCATCCGCCTCCGCATCGGCATCGGCTTCTTCTCCCACTCGGTCGAGACGCTGCGCCAGTCCTATGAGAATGCCTGCTTCGCCTTAAAAAACATCCATGCCGGCATACGGAACAGCACCTGCCTCTATATCGGCGATGTGGTTCTGGAGAAAATCGCCGCCAGCCTGCCGGACGGCATCTGCAGCGAGGTTTCCGCGCAGATGTTCGGGCGGGTCATGCAGGCGAAAAACCGCGAGGAGGTCCTGTTGACGATCGAGCACTGGTTCCAGCAGCGCTTTAACTTTGTGCAAACCGCGCAGGCGCTGCATATCCACAAAAGCACCCTGGTTTACCGCTTCCGCCGTATCCGCGAAACCTGCGGACTGGATATGTACGATCTGGACAAGGTGCTTGCCATCTATCTTCTGGATATCCGGCACAAGCTGTGTGATCGGGACGACTCCCGCACCAGTTCCATCGTCATGTGAAAGAATATCGATACGCTTTGCCGGAAAGGGGCCGCGCTGTTAAACTTCAGCGCGGCCCCTTTCAGCGAAGAAACAGAGAATCCTTTTCTATCGGCGGGTCAAACCGAACCCATAATCAGGCGCGGCAGCCAGAGCGAGATCTCCGGTATGTAGGTGGTGAGGATCAGCGTAGGCACATAGCAGAAGGCGATGATCGTCAACATCGGCTTCATCATGCTCTTGGTGTCCACCTTGCAGATACGCCCGCCCAGGTAGAGGAACGGCGCGGTCGGCGGGGTTACGTTGCCCATGCCGAGGTTTACGCCCAGAATAGCCGCCATTTGATAGGGGTTCACGCCAAGCTCCATGCCGATCGGCAGCAGGATCGGCGCCACCAGCAGGGTGCCGCTGACGTCGTCCATCAGCATGCCGATGATGACCATGAAAATGTTAATCATCAGCAGAACCAGATACTTGTTGTTGCCGGTTACGGTGAGCAGGGCGTCCAGAATCATGGACGGAACGTTGTTCATGACCAGAATACGGCTGACGACCATGATGGTACCCAGCATAACCATGATAACGCCGGTGGTGACCGCGGATTCCTTGAAGGTGCGGCCCAGCTCTCTCATCTTGGTCCCGCGGTAAATCAGGATGCTGACGGGGATCGAGTAAACGATCGCCACGCCGGCCGCCTCGGACGGGGTCATAAAGCCGCCGTAGATGCCGCCCAGCACGATAATCGGCATAAACAGCGCCGGAATGGCGTGTACGGTGGAGCGGCGGGTATTGGCCAGCCAGTCCGTCCGCGACATTTTTTCCGTGACCTTGACGTCCGGATACTTTTTACACATGACGATGCCGCAGATGCCGATAAGTATCGTCAGGATAATGCCCGGGATGACCGTTGCGATAAAGCAGGTCAAAACCGAGAGGTTGCCCGACCAGGCAAACAATATCTGAATCGAGCTTGGCGGGATGAGCATGCCGATCGGCGCGGCGCAGGCCAGGACGGCCGCCGCAACGCCCATCGGATAGTTGCGCTCGCGCATTTTCGGCGCCATGATCGAGCCGATGCAGGACAGAGTCGCCGCGCCGCTGCCGCAGATCGCGCCGAATACCGCGCAGGCTACCGAAGACACTGCGCACAGCGCGCCCTTGACGCGGCCGGTAAAGGCCTCTACAAAGTTGACCAGCGCGCTGCCGACGCCGCCCTTTTCCATGATCGCGCCCAGAATGATAAACAGCGGAATCGCGATCAGCACCGAGCTGTTCATCTTACTGTAAACTGTGGTGAACACGAAGGAGGCGTCAAAGCCGAGCGTCAGCACGAGCCAGATCGTCGCCGCACCGAACGAATACACGACCGGTACGCCCACGACAATACAGACCAGCAGGATTGCAAATGCAACACCCAATTCCATTACTCGCTTCCCCCTTCCTCCGCAGGCTCTTTCGCCTTGCCGAAATCCTTATCCAGCAGCACACGGAAGAAATTGAACACCGTGTACAGTTCCATCAGCAGAAAGCCGATCAGCAGCGGCATCTGCGAAAGGGACATGGGGATTTTCAGACCGGTCGTCACAGCATTGAACCTGAGGTTGAACGCCATATACTCAAAGCCCCAAATGCAGAACACCAAAATCACCACAAAGCTGACCGCCTGGATGACCAGTTCCACAATCTTCTTGGAGCGCGGCGACTTGAACACCGACGACAGCATATCGCCCTTGATATGCGAGCCCTCGTAGCTTCCGTAGATGCCGCCAAACCAATACAGCCACATCGCCACAACGCACAGGACCTCTTCCTGTCCGAAAAAGTTCATCTGCAGGATATACCGCATTACCACGCCGACAAACACGATGCCGGCCGCCAGGATGCTGGTGATAATCATTACGGCAGATTCCACTTTCAGCAGCGCGCGGAATATGATATTATTTTGGATTTTATCCATGATCGCCACTGCACGATTCCTCCTTCCGGATATGCTATGCAGCCTCCCGCAGGCCGTTTGCCATCAGGGAGCTGAACGTTTCCGCATCCAGCGTGCCTTCATAGTTCGGCCATACATTGCTGCGGAAATACTCGCGCATCGTCTCATACTCCTGCTCGGTCGGACGATAAACCTCGATGCCCATGGCTTCCATGTCCGTCATGGCCTGTTCGTCCAGCTCTTCCATCTGATCCGCAAAAACGTTGCTCGATTCTGCAAAGGTATCCTTGATGATCGTCTGATACTCTGCAGGCATACCGTCAAACAGTTCCTTGTTCATGATGCAAACAATCTGCTCAAAGATATAGCGCGCATCGCAAAAATAATCGAGCACGTCGCGGAAGCTGAGGTAATTTACATACGCGCCGCCGCCGACCCAGCCGTCGCATACGCCGGTCTGGAGCGAGGAGTACAGCTCGCTGTAATTGATGGTTACCGTGTTATAACCCATGCCTTCTGCCGTCCACAAATAGCCGTCTGTCGAGGGGCAGCGGATCAACTCGGATTTTTTGACCGTCGGATCCATCGCGTTTGCGATCGACTTTGCAGCGCCTACGCCCTGCGCGCCCGCGATATAAATGCCCAGCGTCTCAATGTTCAGATTTCTCTGGTGCTCCAGAATCGTCTGGAAGAAGTACGAATCCGGATCCACAAAGATTTCTTTCGCTTCCTCATACGAGCTGGCCAGATACGGAATGGTCAGCATCTCCAGCGTGGAATCATAGGTTGTGATCATCGTGTTGACCGTCATGTCGATGGTGCCTTTCATGATCTCCTCGTAAACCGAGGTATAATCGCCCAGCTGGTCAGAGGGGTATATCTGAATCTTGACGTTCCCGCCGGTCTCCTCTTCGATTTTGTCGCAGGCGGCCTGCACCGCAATAGTCATCTCATGGTCTGTCGGATACAGCGTGGCCAAACGCAGCTCATACGTCTGCTCGCCGTCCGCGTTTGTCGTGCCGCCGTTGTCGGAGTTGCCGCATCCGCCCAGCGCCAGCGTGGATGCGCCCATAGCGCCCAGCAGGACCAGACTGATAATTCTCTTTCTCAGATGTTTCATTGATGATCGCTCCCTTTCTCTCCAATTTCTTTGTTTCGGACTGTATGCCCATCTCCCCGTGAAATCCTAAGCATCTGTGCCGCGCGCATTGCGGCGGCACAGATGCCTGCGTTCGGTCCGGCTTTCAAAGGAAGCCGTAATAGGGGGTCTGCGTTACCGTGGACTTAACGTATTTGATCAGCGTGATCGCATCGTATACCGGCAGGTTCAGCTCTGCCTGCAGGCGGTGCGCGTAAGGCGGCATATCCGTGCATTCCAGCAGAATCGCGCCGATATCCGGATTCTCCTCGATCATGCGGTGCGCGATGCCGGAAAGCTCATCCCCCACCTTGTCGTAATCCAGGCCACCCTTGCCGGTCAGGATATTGGGGAACTCCTCCTCGTCCTGCGCGCCGTATACCACGCAGCGCTTCTGCATTTCTTCGCTGATGCTGCATGCCTCAAACAGCGATTTGGTCAGCGTGTTTTTGTTTGCAGTCATAATGCCGACCTTCTGATCGGATTTCAGGCCGACCAGCACCCACGGCACCTGCACCATGGAGGACAGGTAGCAGGGTACGTCCAGCTGGTCCGCGACCAGCTTCTGATAATGGCCGAAGAAGCCGCAGTTCGCGCAGATCGCACGGCACCCATCCATTTCCAGCTGCTTGGCGGCAGCCACGATATTATCCACCAGCGACATATCGCCCGCCAGGATGTTATCGATGCCCGAGCCTTTCACCTCGATGAATTTTACCGGAAAGTCGTAGGTATAGGCATTGGATACGTTGCCGGGAAAGAACGGAAGATGCGCCCACAACTGAAGAATACCGATCGGGAAGCCGTTCATCAGCTGACCTTCCGTTGTATCGTATCTTCTGTTGGGTGTATTGGGACCCATATAGCCCCAATTTCGAATGATCTTGCTCATGGCGATTCCCCTTTCTTCGCTGTCAGATGTTTTTTATTTACTTCTTGCCGGTGCGCACATAGGCGAGCAGGGTATCCTTGTCCATGCCCTCGATGCCCAGCTCGTCCAGGCCGCAGCCTTCGGCGCGCCAGTCGCGCTCATGTACGATATTGATGATGTCGATGAAGCCGTTGGTCAGAGGCATCGGAACGCCCACCACCTCGGCGATCGCCGCCCACGGAACCAGTCCGAACGGGATATCCTCGGTCAGATAGCGGCTGCTGAGGTCGTTCGGGCCGCAGATCGGCGTCAGGCCGATCGAGCCATGTCCCTCCTTATACAGATCCTGCCAGGTCCATTCATAGTCGTCCGGACGGCCGGCGAAATCCTCCATCGGGCGGAGGTTGTAGCCCAGCACGTTGCCCAGCGCCTTGCGTTCCTTATCCATCGCGATGTTCAGGCGGCACGCGGAGGGCGTCCAGCCGTGCTCGTACAGGAAGAAATTGACCTGCGGGCTTTCAATGCGGGAGATGTTGAACAGCACCGGTCCGGCGTGCCAATCGGGGTTGACGATCGCAAGGCCGCACTCCAGGCAGTCATGGTAGATTTTCTCAAACGGGAACAGGTCCTCGCGCATCTCGTCAATCAGCTCCGGCCCCTTATCCGCGGGCAGGAACGCAATATTGATCGGGTTGCGGCCGAATACGTTGACCTCACCCGAGCCCGGGGCGGTCAGACGGGAGTCATACGGCAGGTTGTTCGCATCCGCGAAGATCGGGCAGTCCGGATCGTCGCCGAATATGTTTTTCATGACCAGCGCGGAGAACGCGCCCGGATAGGTGACGACAATCTGATCCTTATGCAGATGGCCCTTGAGCAGCTTGGCGTAGCCCAGGTGGGTGAACGCCGGCGCTACCAGGCAGATATACCGGCAGCCTTCCACTGCCTCGGCGATATCGTCAGTGACCATGTTCAGCTCGACCGGTCCCTGCAGCTCCTTGATATTGCCTTTCAGTCGGATGGTCTTGGTTTCGAAAACCTTTTTCATGTTGCCCTTGAACTGGGGCATTTCGTACAGATTGACCGTATGCCCTTTCAGCGCAAACTCTGCCGCCATCGTGTGCGCGCCGTTGCCGCCGCCCAGAACTGCAATCTTTTTCGGTGTCATAACCCATTCATCCTTTCAGCATTTTGATAGAATCAACAAATATCGCCTGTGGTTTGTATTTCGATATTAGCATAGTCCACAAAATACTACATCCTACGATATGGATTAAATTTTTTTATCAAACGGGTCGTTTCTGCATCATACCATACGACAATATGGATGAAACAAACAAATTTCTTCCCCTGCGCCTTATGCACTTTTATGCTGCTTTTCTATTTTTCCGGCGCCGCCGCCAACACCGCCGCGTCCGGTTCTCTCCGCCCCCATTCAGGCATACGATAAAAGCAGGGCGCGCACACCCTGCCCTGTGTCCCTGTCTTTCTCCCGTGGTTCCCCGCCATTTCGCGAAAGGAGGCCTCCCCCATGACAACAACGGTCAGCATCGAGCCCTGCGGCCCGCCGGTGACGCCGGGCGAATTCAAGGCGCAGCTCTGCCGGATCCGGCAGGGCTTCGCGCGCCCGCTTCCGGCAAAACCGGCATAACGGTCATCCCCGCCTCGTAAAACGCACAGAAAGGAGAACGCCGTACGGTCGCCATCTATACCCGACAGTCCGTGGAACGCGCGGACAGCATATCGGTCGAGCAGCAGGCGCAGCTCTGCCGCGGCGCGCTCACCACACGCGAGCTGCAGTCCTGCCGGGTGTACACGGACAAGGGCTTTTCCGGCAAAACCATCAACCGGCCCGCGCTCCAGCGGCTGCTTCACGACGCGGAAAACGGCCTGGTTGACAAGATCCTGGTCTACCGTCTGGACCGCATCAGCCGTTCGGTCCATGACTTTACCGGCCTGTGCGCCCGGCTGTCGGCGCGCGGCGTTCACTTCCAATCGGTCGCCGAGGGCCTTACGCTCGACGACTCCCCCTCCGGCACAGTCATGGCGCAGATCATGATGGTATTCGCGCAGTTCGAACGCGAAACCATCCAGCGCCGCGTCACGGACAACTATTTTGCCCGTGCGAAAGCCGGCATGTATCTGGGCGGCCGGCCGCCGTTCGGCTTCAGCAAGGGGGAAACCACGGTAGGCGGCAAACGGACCGCCTGCTATGTGGCCGATCCCGTGCAGTCCGCGCTGATGGCCGCGCTCTATGCGCGTTACCTGCAGGATGGGGAAACGCTGGGCTCGCTGGTGCGCTGGCTGAACGCGGGTGGGTACCGCACCGCGCGCGGCGGGAGCTGGTCGACGCTGCCGCTGGGGCGCCTGCTGCGCAGCCCCGCCTTCGTGCGGGCGGACGCCGCGGTTTACCGCTACCTGCAGGGCAAGGGCGCCACAATGAACGATCCCATTGACGCCTATGACCAGCGGCACGGCTGCTACTGCTATGCGCCGCAGACGCCGCACCCGTCCGGCCGCCGCCTGTCCGACCTGTCCGGCAGCTTTATCACCCTCGCGCCGCACGAGGGGATCGTGGACGCCGCGTGCTGGCTGGAAGCGCAGCGCAAGCTCGACCGCAACCGGACGCTGGGCAGCAGCGGCGCGGGAACGCACAGCTGGCTGTCCGGCCTGATGAAGTGTAAAAAATGCGGCTACGCGATCACCGTGGTCAACAAGCCCGCCGGCATGCGCGGCCACTATATCAACTGCGGCGGGCATAAGCGCGGGAACGCGGTCTGCCCGGGCCGCGGCACGGTCGTGACGCTGGAGCAGATTGAAGAGGCGGTCCAGACGCGCCTGCTCGATTTCCTGCGCAGCTACCGTGCGGTGGCCCCTCAAACGCAGCGCCGTCCCGACGCCCGCCTCAACCGGCTTGCGGCCGCCATCGCCCGGCAGGAGGACGAGATCGGCCAGCTCACGCGAAACCTTGCGCACGTTCGCGAGGCCGACGTCATACATATCGTTTCCGCGCAGATTCACGAGGCCAACCGCGCCCTGTCCGAGCTGAAGCGCCAGCGCGACGCCCTGCTCTACACCCATCCGCCGGACGATCTGGAGCCGTTTTTCCAGGCCATCCTGACCGAGTGGCCGGATTACACCATTCCGGAAAAAAAGAAGATTGCGCAGGCGGCCATCCGGCGGGTCGTTGTCGGCGACGATACCGTCGAGATCGTGTTCCGCTTGCCCTATGGCGCCTGAGTGAAAAAGAACGGACGAAGGCCGTTAGGCCTCCGTCCGTTCTGGCGGCTCGGTCCGGCATTCCCCGCAGCAGCGGCCGGCCGCTTTTCCGCAGCGCTTTCATGCCCTGGTTTGCTTTCCCGGCAAAGGGAGCTGGCTCTTTGTGTCAACATCATACAATTCGCGCGCGCTGTCCGCAGGGACGAGCACGCAGTCCGGCCGCCGGAGCAGCGCGCGGCCGCCCTCGTCGCCCGCGAGCGCGTACAGGCCGGACACAAGCGCCGCGGCGAACAGCGCGGGGTTGCCCAGCCGTCCGTCGCAGCACACGCGCGCACAGGGTACGCCCGGTCGAGCCGCATCCAGCAGGCGCGCCATGGTGGAAGCGGTCAGGTACGGCTGATCGGCCACGACAAAGGCGACAAAGTCGCCCGCCCGCAGCGCGAGGGCGTCCAGTCCCGCGCGGATGGTGCAGGACAGGCCCTTTTCACTGTCCGGACTGTACACAGCACGCACGCCCAGCGCCCGCGCGCCGTCCAGCACCGCGCCGTACCGCGAGACCACGGCCAGCGTACAGTCATCCCGCGTTTTGGCAAGCGAGACGAGCATGTCCAGCCCGTGACGGTAGAGCGGCCTGCCGTCCAATGGATACAGCAGCTTGTTTTCCCCAAAGCGGCGGCCGCTCCCACCCGCAAGATACAGGATATGCGTCATGCCTGCCCGTGCCGGATGCCCCGCAGCACCTTTTCCGGCGTGATGGGCAGCTCGCGGTGCCACACGCCGGTGGCGTTGTAGATCGCGTGCGCGATTGCGGGCGAGGGCGTGTTGATGACGATCTCACCGATCGACTTGGCGCCGAACGGACCGGTCGGCTCGTAGCTGGATTCAAACTCCACGCGCAGCCTGCCCATGTCCAGACGGGTGGGGAGCTTGTACTGCATCAGCGAATTTTCCATGATGCGGCCGGTCGGCTCGTAGGTCACGTCCTCGAAAAGCGCCATGCCGATGCCCTGCACGATGCCGCCCTCGGTCTGCACCCGCGCGAGGCTGGGGTTGACCGGCGTGCCGCAGTCCACGACCGCGGTGTAATCTAAAACGTCCACCTGGCCGGTTTCGGTGTCCAGCTCGATCTCAACCATGCCCACCATGAACGGCGGGGGCGAGACCGGCGAGGAGTGCGAGGCCGTGGCCTCGACCGCCGTGCCGTTGCCGCACATGGACTTGGTCGCGATGTCGAACAGCGAAACCTCGCCCGTGCCGTCCAGCTTACGCACCGTGCGGCCCGCGAATTCCAGCTCGTCCGCCGCGCAACCCAGCAGGTCCGCCGCGACCGCGCAGATGTTCTCCTTGAGCTGGCTGCACGCCTTTTCGACCGCCTTACCGGTGACGTAGGTGGTCGAGGACGCATACGAGCCCGAGTCGTAGGGCGACGCGTCCGAGTCCGCGCCGAACACCGCGATATCATCCACCGAGCAGTCCAGGCACTCGGCCGCCATCTGGGCGAGGATGGTGTCGCAGCCCGTACCCATGTCCGCCGCGCCGATCATCAGGTTATAGAAGCCCTCGTCGCTCAGCTTGAGGGTCGCGGAACCCACGTCCACGCCCGAGATGCCCGAGCCCTGCATGGCCATGGCCACGCCCGCCGTGCGCACCTTACCGTTCCCCATGTCGCGCACGGGGTATTTTTCGTCCCAGCCGAACAGCGTCTTGCAGCGCGCCATGCAGCGGTCGAGCGCGCAGGCGTTCGCCGGCTCGTTGTAGTACGCGGCCATGACCTGTCCCTCGCGCACCATGTTCTTTTCGCGGATGGCGACCGGATCCATCCCCAGCCGCGCCGCCAGCTCGCTGACCGCGCTCTCGACCGCGAAGATGCCCTGCGTCGCGCCGTAGCCGCGGTACGCGCCCGCGGCCTGCACGTTGGTATACACCACGTCATAGGCGAAGCGGAACGCCTCAAGGTTGCCTGTGTACAGCGGGATGGATTTATGGCCGGACAGGCCGACCGTGGTCGGGCCGTGCTCGCCGAACGCGCCCGTGTTGGACAGGGTGTACACGTCGATCGCGCGGATCACGCCGTCCTTATTGGCGCCCACGCGCACATGCACTTCCATCTCGTGACGCGGCGATCCGGCAATCTGGCACTCCTCGCGGGAATAGATCATCTTGGCGGGCCTGCCGGTCTTCCAGGTGACAAGCGCGGGATAGACCTCGGCCACCACGGTCTGCTTTGCGCCGAAGCCGCCGCCGATGCGCGGCTTCTCGACGTGGATTTTGCTCTTGGGGATGTCCAGGGCGTTGGCGATGATGCGCCGCACATGGAACACGATCTGCGTGGAGGACACAATATGCAGGCGGCCGTAGTGGTCGATCTCAGTGTAGGTGCGGAAGGTCTCCATCATGGCCTGCTGGCAGGCCTTGGTGTGGTAAACACGGTCCACGACCTCGTCGCAGCCGGCCAGCACCGCGTCCACGTCCCCGTCGCCGCAGGCGTCGCTCGCGCACAGGTTGCGCCGGTTGTCCGCCCCGACCGGACAGAGCGAGCGCCAGTTTTCCTCCGGATGCACAAGAATTGCGTTATCCTTGGCCGCGCGGAAGTCGAGCAGCGGCTCAAGCACCTGATACTTCACTTTGATAAGCCCCAGCGCCTTATCCACCGCTTTTTCGGTTTCGCCCGCGACAACCGCCACCGCATCGCCCACGAAGCGCACGCGCCGGTCGAGGATCAGCCGGTCGTAGGGCGATGGCTCGGGGAAGGTCTGCCCCGCCATGGTAAAGCGTTTTTGCGGCACGTCCTTGTAGGTGAAAATGCACGCGATGCCCGGCACCTTGCGCGCAATGTCCGTGTTGATCTCCTCGATCAGCGCGTGGGCATGCGGCGAGCGCAGCACCTTGACCACCAGGCAGTCATGCGGGGTCACGTCGTCCACATAGGCGGGCTTACCGAGCAGGAGCTGCATGGCGTCCTTTTTGCGCACGGGCTGATTCACCACGCGGAAGCTGTTCTCACTCATGCCCGCGCCTCCTTCCGGTTGTCCAGATACGCGCGGATGCCGCGCAGCTGTCCCTCATACCCCGAGCAGCGGCACAGGTTGCCCGCAAGATAGGCGCGGATCTCGTCGTCGGTCGGGTCGGGGTTCTCGCGCAGCAGCGCGATGGTGTTCATCACAAAGCCCGGGTTGCAGAAGCCGCACTGCTCCGCACCCTGGTCGGCGATAAAGCCGACAAAGTCCGCAGCCTCCTCCTGCAGACCCTCAAGGGTCTGCACATGGCGCCCCGCCGCGCGCGCGGCGAGCACGCTGCACGACAGTACAGGCGTGCCGTCCAGCAGCACGGTGCAAAGGCCGCAGTTGGCGGTCTCGCACCCGCGCTTGACCGAATAGCAGCCGTGGTCGCGCACCAGGTCGAGCAGCAGGGTGTCCGCGTCGATGGACGCGGTCAGCGGCCTGCCGTTAAGCGTCAGTTTGATCTCCATACCTTATCCCTCCTTACTGAGCGCGAGCGCCGCGCGGCGCACCAGCACCTCGCAGACCGCGCGGCGGTAATCCGCTCCCGCGCGCAGGTTGCCGCCCAGCACCGCGCGGGCGGCGATATCGGCCGCAAACGCGCGCACGCTGTCCTCTGTGATACCCTGCGCAAGCACGCCCTTCTCGTCCACAAACGCCACGGCGGGCATGGGGCGCGCGCCGACGGCGCAGGTATACCGGCCGTCCCGCTCGCTGAGCGCCACGGCCAGCACGGGGAAGTCGGTCGAGATATTGCGCTGGGACAGATAAACCGTCCGCCGCGGCGCTTTGGGAAGGGTGACGTGCGTCAAAATATCCCGCGTGGTGCGCGGCAGCGCGGCGAAGTCCGCAAGCGGCATTTCGCCCGCGTGATGCAGCGTGACCGCCGCGTCCAGCGCGAGAAACAGCGTCAGTACGTCCGAAAAACCGAACCGTCCCCACAGGCTGCCGCCCACGGTGGCGCAGTTGCGGAACTGCACACCCACGATATGGCGCAGCGCCTCGGCCATCGCGCCCTGCGTCAGCGTGGCCAGGCCCGCGTGCGTCTCGAGCGCGCGCAGCGGGACCATCGCGCCGATGCGGTATCCCGTTTCCGTCTCTTCGATCCGGTCCAGCCCAAGCCCGCACAGGTCAATCGCCGTCCCAACACTCCTGTGCTGCATCTTGAGCCAGAGCATACCGCCCAGCACTACGCTGCTTTTTTTCTGACAAAGCGCGTACGCTTCGTCCAGGCTCTCCGGCCTGACATATTGCCCGATCGTCAACAAAGCTGTTCCCTCCGTATGGTCTGATGTGCTTATCATAGCATGTGCGCGCGCAAAAAACAATTTGCCGCGCGCTTTTTCGTTATCCTTTGTCAATAACAACGTCTCCCTGACGCACAAACGGCTTCCGGCGCGCCTGTGCGCCGGAAGCCGGTATCCTCTGTGCCTGCGGGAAAAAACTTATGCGTTTTCCTCTTTTTTCTCCTGGGGCAGCAGTACGTTCAGCAAAATCGCCACGAACGCCGCGGGTACGATGCCCGATCCTCCGAAAATGAGCTGCACCGCCTGCGGCAGCCCAGCCAGGACCGCGGCATTCGCGCCCAGGCCGTAGCCCAGGCCGAGCGCGACCGAAACAATGGTCATATTGCGCGCGGTCAGCGGCTCGCGGGTGATGAGCTGGATGCCGCTCATCACGATGGACGAAAACATCATGACCGCCGCGCCGCCGAGCACGCTCTGCGGCATGATCGACACCAGCGCCGCCAGCTTGGGCAGCAGGCCGCACAGGATGAGGAACACCGCGCCGCACGCGAGCGCGAACCGGTTGACGATCTTGGTCATCGTAACCAGGCCCACGTTCTGGCTGAACGAGGTATTCGGCAGCACGCCGAACACCGCCGCGAACGAGGAGCCGAGTCCGTCGCACACGATGCCGCCGGAAAGCTCCTTATCGGTCGCCTCGCGGCCCATGCCGCCCTCCATCACGCCGGAAATATCGCCCACGGTCTCTACCGCGGTGACGATGAACATAATCATCACCGGCGCGATCGCACGCACGTCGAATACGACCGGCACCGGCATGATCTCAGGCACCGCGAACCAGCTTGCCTGGGCAACCTTGTCCCAGTTGAGCACCCACGCCTTGGTGTACTCCACGCCCTCGGCCGTTACCCCTGTCGTGGACAGGAACAGCGGCAGCACCGCGCAGATCACATAGCCGACGATAATGCCGATCAGGATGCAGGAATAGCTCAGCATGCCCTTGGAACAGTGCTTGAGCACCAGGATGACCACCAGCACGGCCAGCGCCACCAGCAGGTTTTCCACCGAGCCGTAGTCCTGCGCCGAGCTGCCGCCGCCGAACGAAGCCACGCCCACGCTGATCAGCGACAGGCCGATGGACAGCACGACCGTACCCGTGACGACCGCGGGGAAAAACCGGCGCAGCGGCTTGAGGAAAAAGCCCAGCACGCCTTCAAACAATCCGCCGATGATGGACGCGCCCATCATCGCGCCATAGGCGAGGATGCCGCCGCCCATCACCTGCGCCACGCTCTGAAACACGCCGATAAAGCCCGAGCTGGTACCCATGATGATCGGCACCTTGCCGCCCACCGGCCCGATCGAGAAAAGCTGCACCAGCGTGACAATGCCCGCCACCAGCATTGCGTTCTGCAGCAGCGACACCTGGATCGCCGCGAACTGCTCCGCGTCGCTCATCGCGGCGCACGCGCTGGTGATGATCAGGATGGGGGTCAGGTTGCCGACGAACATCGCCAGCACATGCTGCAGCCCCAGCGGAATCGCCTGCCCCAGCGGGATTTTGGCCGTGAAGTTATACGGCCCGAAAAAGGATTGCTCCTTCTTTTCGTTTTCCATATTGTCCTCCCTGTTTTGAATTTGTGAAATGATACCCTCATTATAACAAATATCCCCGCTTTGTCCCACTCAGTTTGACAAATTTTTGTCTAAATCCCGCATTTTCTACATTTGGTTCAAGTCCGTCCGCCCAAAATCCGGCTGCGTTGTCCTTTTTTGCCATATCCCGCCTGTATTTCGGTGCGCCTTACCGGAACGCAGCAAAAAACCGGCTGAAACCAGCCGGTTTTTTTCATGCGGTCCCCGCAGCGCACCGCTCAGTCGCGGAACTGCACGGTCTGGGTTGCCGCATCCATCCCGTCCACGATGGCGAGCGATTCCACGCGCATCCCCTTTTCCCGCAGCAGCTTCCCGCCGCACTGGAAGCCCTTTTCGATCACGATGCCGATGCCGGCCACGCGCGCGTGCGCGGCCTCGACAATCTGGCACAGGCCCATGGCCGCGCAGCCGTTGGCCAGGAAATCGTCGATAATCAGGATGTTTTCCCCGGGCCGCAGGAAGCGGCTGGCGACAATAACCTCATACCGGCGCTTGTGGGTAAACGATTCGACCGGCGCGGACAGCATGGTCCCGTCCAGGTTGATCGACTGCGCTTTTTTGGCGAACACAACGGGGACGCCGAAATACTGCGCCGCGATCGCCGCAATGCCGATGCCGGAGGCCTCGATCGTCAGGATCTTATCGATCCGCTCGTCCGCGAACCGGCGCTTGAACTCCCTGCCGATCTCGTTAAACAGACCGATATCCATTTGATGGTTGAGGAAATTGTCCACCTTGAGCACATTCCCCTCTTTGATCACACCGTCTTTTCTGATCCGTTCTTTCAAAAGTTCCATGGTCGCGTTCTTCCTTGTCCGTACTGAAGTATCTTTGTTATAAAGCATACCATTTTTCCGTCCGGCTGTATAGCTTTTTTTCGACCTTTTTTTCCAGAGTCCCCCGTATCCTCCCGCAACGCTGCGCGACCGCAAGGACCGCATGAGCATGTATTCCGGCCTGGAGGTGCGCGTGCCGTTCTGCGACCACCGTATCGTGGAATATGCTTATAATATGCCGTGGGCGTTCAAGGCGCTGGATGGGCGGGAAAAGGGCGTTGTGCGCAAGGCCTTTGAGTCCATGCTGCCGGAGGAGATCGTCTGGCGCAAGAAAAGCCCGTATCCCAAGACCTTTCATCCGGTCTATACCCGCCTGTGCGCCGACTATGTGCGCCGCATTTTCGCGGACAGCGAATCCATCGCTTCCGCCCTGTTCGATCACGCCGCGGTGGAGGCGCTGATGGAGCGGCCGGAAAGCCTTGCCGAGCCGTGGTACGGCCAGCTTATGCGCACGCCGCAGATCTTCGCCTATATCGTGCAGCTCGACCGGTGGTTCAAGCAGTATAAGGTCCGTCTGGCCTGACCACCGGCACATCCATCCAATCATACAGGAGGTCGCTATCTATGCCCGATCCCGCTACCAGCTCGGCCGTGCTGCGTGTTGTCGTAACGACCGCGCTAGGCGCGCTCCCCCTCGCGGGCGCTTCCGTGACTGTATCCACCGCAGCCGACCAACCCGGTGAACGGACGCTGCTTTACAGCGTCCGCACCGATCAGAACGGCATGACGCCGCCCATGGAGCTGTCCACCCCGCCGCTGTCCAACTCCATGACACCGGACAGTGGCACGCCGTTTTCCCTCTATACCGTAGAAGTTGCCAAGGAGGGCTATACGCCGCTTACCGCTCTGCATATCCCCATGTTTCCCGGCATTCCAGCCGTGCTGCCGGTCGCGCTGACCCCGCTGGAGGAAAACCAGCCGTCCAGCCAGACCGATCTGACCGCCACCGGCGACCCACAGGTGCTATACCATTCCGAAACGGGCGGAGAGGAGTGAACGAAATTGCCCGAACAATCCCCCGTCGTCATTCCGGAGACGATCACCGTGCATCTTGGCGCGCCCTCGGCCAGCGCGCAGAACATCACCGTCCCCTTTGCCGACTATATCAAAAACGTGGCCTCGTCCGAAATCTACCCCACCTGGCCGGAGGAGGCGATCCGCGCCAACATCTACGCGCAGATATCCTATGCCCTCAACCGCGTGTTTACCGAATGGTACCGCGCGCAGGGCTATGATTTCGACATCACAAATTCCACGCGCTACGATCAGTCCTTCGTCCCCGGGCGCGATATCTTCGAGAACATCTCCACCATTGTGGACGATATGTTCAACAACTACCTGACGCGCGGCGAGGCGATCGAGCCGCTGTTCGCCCAGTACTGCAACGGCACGACCACGACCTGCCCGGGCGGGCTGAGCCAGTGGGGTACGGTCCCGCTCGCCGAGCAGGGCATGAGCGCGGAGGAAATCGTGCGCTCCTTCTACGGGGACGACATCAACTTTGTGCGCAACGCGCCCATCGCCCCCAACCTCGGCGGCTCCTGGCCGGGCGTCACGTTCCGGCTGGGCGATGTGTCCGAGGAGGTCCGCATCATCCAGAACCGGCTCAACCGCATCTCGACCAACTATCCCAACATCCCCAAGATCTATCCCGTGGATGGGATTTTTGACGCGGACACCGAGCGCGCCGTGCGCGCATTCCAGCGGCAGTTCAACCTCGCGGTGGACGGGATCGTCGGCAAGTCCACCTGGTACCGCATCGCCTTCGTATATAACAATGTCAAGCGGCTGAGCGAGCTGGACAGCGAGGGCCTGCGGCTGGAGGACGTCTCGCGTCAGTTCCCGACCGAGCTGCGCGAGGGCGCGACCGGCCCGGGTGTGCAGCTTCTGCAATATTTTCTGGCTGTAGTGGGCGAATATTACGACCAGCTCCCCCGCTGGCAGCCCAATCAGCTCGACGGGGTCTTCGGCCCCCAGACGCGCGAGGCCGTTACCGCCTATCAGCGCATGATGGGCCTGCCGGAGACCGGCGCTGTGGACCGCACGACCTGGAACGAGCTGCTCTCCACCTACCAGTCCATTCTGGCGGCCCGCCCCGAGCAGGAATGGCTGCAGGAGCTTGCCGGCCTGCCCGAAATCTTCCTGGTGGAAGGCATGCGCGGAGAAGAGGTGCGTCGGGCGCAGCAGGTGATTAATATTATCGCGCGCGCCTATCCGGAGGTGCCGACCGTCGGCGTTGACGGTATTTTCGGCCCCGCGACGCGCGACGCGGTCTCGGTCGTGCAGGCGCTGGTCGGCCTGCCCGCCACCGGCGCCATCGGCCCGCTGACCTGGGAGTATATGGCGCAGCTCGCCGGCGATGTGCTCGCGGGCAGCCAAACCAGCGAGGGGCAGTACCCCGGCTATCCGGTAGGAGAGGAGGCGAGCGCCTGATGTACAGCGAAGCACAGCGCCGCGCGCATATTTTTGACCTGCAGACCTTTCTGCGCCGCATCCAGCGCGATCAGGAGTACGTTCAGCCGTTGGCGCCGGACGGCATCTTCGGTCCGGAAACCGCGGCGGCGGTGCGCGATTTCCAGCGCCGCCACAGCCTGCCTGTTACCGGCACGGCCGACTATGAAACATGGACTGCGATCTACCAGGCCTATCTGCTCCTGCTGCTGGGCGACACGCTGCCCGCCGCGGTTTCTTTCTTCCCCGCCGGTTCCGGCGCGCAGCTTACCATCGGGGATAAAGGCCCGTCCGTGCTTGTGCTGCAGCTCCTGCTTTCCTCGGCGGTGCCGCATTTTTCCTCCGTGATCCCCGTTCCGCTCACCGGCGAGTACGACCGCGCGACAGCGGACGCCGTCCGCCTGGCCCAGGGGGTGTTCCTGCTGCCGCAGAACGGCGTGACCGACCGCGCCACCTGGGAGGCGCTCGCCCTGTTCCACAACAGCTTTTTCGGCCGCACGCCGCTTCCCTGGCTGCTTGCGGAGCCCTGACGCCCGTTTTCCGCAGCAAAAAAGGACGCTCCCGCCGGAGCGTCCTTTTTGATTTTTCCGCTTATTCCGCAGCCGCGTCATCGGAAGCCGCGTCGTCCGCCGCCGCTTCATCCGAAGCTGCGCTGTCGTCCGAGTCCGAGCCGTTCAGGATCTCCGCGACCCCTGCCGGCGCGTAATCGTATACGTTCTTATAGTTGATCTCGTCGTACACGTCGGTGGTTTCGACCTCTGCTTCGGTCATCCACTGGCTGAGGAGCGCGTCCATCGTCCGGCCCATCTGCGTGGCCAGGTCAGCCTGGTAATTGATGAACTGGTTTTCATAATCGAGCGCCGTGCGCTGGATGATATGATAGCCGTAATCGCTCTTAACAAGGTCGGAAACCTCGCCCTCCGCCAGCGCCTTGGCGCCCTCGTAGAACGGGGTGACCATTTCGCCCTCGGTGAAGATATACCCGTCCGGATTGCCTTCCAGGCCGCCGTCCTCGCTGTATTCGTTCATCAGGGCGTCAAAGTCCTCGCCCGCATTGATGCGGTCCAGGATGGACTGCGCCAGCGCCCTGGCCTCCTCGTCCGTGCGCAGCGTCTCGCCCGTCGAGGGATCGACGGTCAGGATCAGGATATGCTTGGCCGAGATGTAGTTGTCGCGGAAGTGCTCCATCAGCTCCTCGTCCGTCGGTTTGTCGATCCCGTCCGAGCCGTAATAATACTCGTTGAGCGCGGAGTAGCACTGCGTGATATACAGGAAATTCATATAGGTCTGGTCGTTGAAGCCGAGCTGCGCGATCTTCTGCAGGTAGCCGTCGTAGCCGCCGGCCTGGTCGATGGTGTCCTTGCGCAGGGTGGACAGCTCCTTCTGGTTGCTGTAGGACAGCTCCAGACCGGCCTTTTCAAACTGCTCCAGCACCACGCGCGAGTAGACCGCCTGGTCCTTGGCAAAGCCCGGCATCATCACGCCCAGCATCTCGGCCGAGCTGTCGTCGCTCCACAGGCCCATCATGCCGTACTGTGAATACATGTTTTCATAGTACTTCATGTTATAGATCATGTAGGTTGCGAATTCCTCCGCCCTGACCTCATCGCCGTTGACCGTCATCACGACAGGCGAATCCTCCCCCATCGGCTGATAGGAGACCGATACCTTGGAGCCCTGCCAGTAGGTGATGCCCAGTACGATTGCCAGCAAAACGACCAGCGCGGCAATACGCTGTACCCATTTGTTCATATTCCGACTCTCCTTGTATTGCAAAAAACTAAACAGACTTTTGTTATTATAGCACTGTTTTCCGTTCTATACAAGGAAAAACACAAAAACGTCACAAAGCGCCGTCGTTTTTCTCCCGCTCGCGGTATTCCCGTGTCGCGTAATTGGTATAGCTGTTCTGCAGATTTTTTCCTGTCCACCCCTGCGTCAACTCTTCCGGCGCGCGGTACGGAAGGCTGACCGGCTGCCGGCGGTGGCAGTAAATCAGGTTCGCGCCGCCGAACACGCAGCTGTCTTCCAGCTCGATGATATACAGCGTATAGCCGCGCTGCGCCTGCGCGCCGAACGGATAGCTGACCGTGCCGGTGATGCGCGGCGCGGTCTGTACGCCGAAAAACCAATCGGTCGTGGTCACCATTTCGCTTTTTAGGTCGGGCATCGCGGCCGTATAGCTCTGCCCGCCCTTTTCATAGAGCAGGACGCCGCCAACCAGCTCCGCCGGCTCATCCTGCCACAGCAGCGCCAACGCATCGCCCCACCAGGCCGCGCCCCGCTGCCATGCAAAGTGGTTGAGCACCGCCATGCGGTTGCCCGGCAGCTCGATATACACGGCGCTGACATCCATCCATTCTGCGCTCTCGGAATAGCCCTCCGGATAATTCTCCGGCATGTTGCTGACACGGCCCTCGCCCGGGTCAAAAAGCATCTGTTCCTGAACGCTTTCCACATAGAGCGCATCCTCCAGCACGGCCACATGCTCGTCGGACAGGTCGGCCGCCACGTCCTCCGGCATGCCGAGCGCCGTCAGCGCCTGCCGCTCCGCCGCCATCTCAGTCGCGGGCCGCGGCTGCGCGTCCAGCCGGGGATGGTTGACCCACAGGCTGCCGCCCACCACCAGCGCCGCGCACAGCGCGACATAGCACCAGCCGAACCGCTTGCCGCTCACCTGCACCGGCGCAGCGGTCAGGCAGTAGCCCGCATCGCCCAGCCCGTCGCTGATGCGGAACATGGCTCTGACAATCACGACAAACGCAACGAGCATCGGAATCCCCGCCAGCCAGCTGTGCGACAGCGGCGACAGCGCCAGCGCAACGCACACAAGCTGCCAGACAACCGCCGAGCGGAGCGGGTCGCCCTCGGGTACGACGCCCGCCTGCGCGTACACGCGCCGGAGGCCCGCCCGCAGCGCGCAAAGCTGTACAATCCCCGCCGCCGTATGCACAAGGCCAAGGGCGGCGGCGCACTCTCCCTCCGGCAGGTACGGCGTGACCAAAAGGCCAAGATATACCGCCTGCCAGACCAGCTCCGCAAGGGCCAGCGCCCAGGCCGCACGGAACCCCGCGCCGCACCGCCGCAGCGACCGGAAGCCCAGGTAGGACAGCAGCACGCCGATCATGGGCATCAGGTATTGCAGGTACAGGAATTCCAGTCCAATGTGCGTAAGGATCACGCCCCAGACGATATAGCGGATGGGGGTGTCCCAGGGATTGACCTCCCCGACCGCGCTCTCGCGCGGCAGGGCTTCCCTAAGCTCCTGTTCCAGATAACGGTCAAATTCTTCCTGTTCCCGTCCGGTCATAGCGCGTCACCTCCCATCAGCCTGCGCAGCCGGCCGCGCAGGCGGTACAGCCGCCCCTCGACCGCCCGCTCGGTCAAGCCCAGCTCGGCGGCGATTTGCGCGGTGGACTGCAGGTAATAATACTTGCGGTAAAACAGCAGCCTTTCGTTGTTGCTCAGCGCATCCACCGCGCGCCGGAGCTGCGCGGCGCGTTCCCGACGCAGCACTTCCTCCTCCGGCGAGGGGGACGCGCCCGTCCGCTCCTCCAACGCCTCCTCCGGCGCGCGCCGCCGCCGGAGGCAATCCACCGCCGTGTTACGGGCCACCGCGGTCACCCAGGCCGCAAGGCTGCCCCGATCGCTCCGGAACGTGCCGAACCGGTCCCAAACGCGCAGGTAAATGTCGCTGACGCATTCCTCCACATCCTGTGCGTCCCGCAGGACGCCGCGCACGATGTACCGCACCATATTGCCGTACTGCTTCTGCAGCAGGGCGATGCCCTCCTGGTCGCCCGCGGACAGCAGCTCGATGATCCTGTCATCCATACCGCCGCCCCCTTTCCCTATCTGTCTTTACTCTATCTTACGGAAATTTCCCGCCGAACCCACGCCCTGTTTCCAATTTGTAAACCGCGCGCGGGGCCGTCCGCGGGATGAAAAAACGGCACAGCGTTCCGCTGTGCCGTTTTCCGTTGTTTGTTTATTCCATCAAGCCGACACAGTCGTAATACGGCTTTTCAGCAATCAACTTTTTGTTATCTTTAAACAAAGTATGTCCCAATGTAATCACCAAATAGTCCGCTTTCTGCAAAACCTCCGCAAAGGGTACATTCGGGATGCCCTGCACCTCGCCGTCTTTTGCAAACGGCTCGCAGGCGATCACGTTCACTCCCTTTTCCTGCAGAATATGGCACAGCTCGATCGAGGGGGACTCGCGCAGGTCGTCCACATCCGGCTTATAGCTCAGGCCGAGCACACCGACCGTATCCGTCACCTTGGCGAGCGAGGATACCACCTTGCCCGCGACAAAATGCGGCTTGTTCTCGTTGCGCTCGCGCGCGGCGAGGATAACCTTGGCCTCGGCCGGAAACTGTTCATAGATGAACCACGGGTCTACCGCGATGCAGTGGCCGCCCACGCCCACGCCCGGCGTCAGGATATTGACGCGCGGATGGCAGTTGGCCAGCTTGATCAGCTCAAACACATCGATTCCCATTTTGTCGCAAATGACCGACAGCTCGTTGGCATAAGCGATATTGACATCGCGGAAGGTATTTTCGGTCAGCTTGCACATTTCGGCGGTCAGGTCGTCGGTCTTGTGGACGACCCCCTTTTCCAGCACCTTCTCATAGATGGCCGCCGCCATCTCGGCGGCTTCCGGTGTGCGCGCGCCGACGATACGGTCGTTGTTCTTCAGCTCGTACATCATATTGCCGGGGATGACGCGCTCCGGACAGTGCGCGACGTGCAGCCGGTCCATATCGATGCCGGATTCCTCGCCCAGCACACGCGCAAGCATCTCGGTTGTGTGCGGCGGCACGGTGGATTCCAGAATGACCAGATTGGACGGTTCGATCACCTTGCCCGCCATACGGCCCGCGGCCTCCACGAATTTCAGGTCAGCCTTGTGGCTGCCGGTTTCGTCCTGGTAGAACGGGGTCGGCACGGCGATATAGAACACATCCGATCGGGTCAGCTCGGAGGAGAAATGCAGATGCCCGTGGGCGACCGCCTTCTCGAACGCTTCCTGCAGGCCCGGCTCCACAATATGGATATGGCCGCCCTTGAGCGTCTCGATCGTTTTTTCGTTCACGTCAAAGCCGCAGACCTCAAACCCTGCCTCGGCCAGCGTGATCGCGGTCGGCAGGCCGATGTAGCCCAGCCCCATGACAGTAATTTTCATAATTTTCGTACCTCATTCAGCAAAATCTTCTTACATTATACCACTTTTTTCGCGGAATTCAACGTAGTGTTTGAATTTTTGCCCAAATGCCGCTATAATGAATACTGTAGCGATTTCATACCCAAACGATAGGATGTATGCTTTATGATTTTTCAGGGCCTGCTGGACGATGCGCGCTCGATCCGCGACCGCGATCCCGCCGCACGCACAACGCTGGAGGTCTTTTTGCTGTACCAGGGCTTCCACGCGCTGATCTACCACCGCCAGGCGCACTGGCTGTATCAGCACAAGCACTTTTTCCTTGCGCGGGCGCTTTCCCAGTTTGCCCGCCATATGACCGGCATCGAGATCCACCCGGGCGCGACCATCGGCCGCCGCCTGTTCATCGACCACGGCATGGGCATCGTCATTGGCGAAACCGCCGAGATCGGAGACGACTGCACGATTTACCACGGGGTCACGCTCGGCGGCACCGGCCATGACACCGGCAAGCGCCACCCGACCATCGGCAACAACGTGCTGATCGCGACCGGCGCCAAGGTGCTCGGCCCGTTCACCGTGGGCGATAACAGCCGCATCGGCGCCAACGCGGTGGTGCTGCAGGAGGTGCCGCCCAATTCCACGGTCGTGGGCGTCAAGGCGCGCGTGGTCAAGATTGACGGGCAGCGCGTTTCCTCCCCGTCCTACGATCTCGACCAGGTCAACCTGCCCGATCCGCTCGCGCAGGAGCTTTGCCGCCTGCAAAGCCGCGTATACGCCAACGAGCAGCGGCTCAAGCGCGAGGAGCAGCGTGAACGCGAGGCGGACGAATAACACCGATAAAACAGGCAGGGAGCTGCGGCTCCCTGCCTGTTTTATTCTCCGGACGGCTTCTTTTTGTCCAACGCATGCAGATATTTTCGTAAGATCACGTTGATGTACTGGGAAAACGGGCGGGCATCTTCATCAGCCAATTCACGCAGGCGGGCAACGATATCGCTGTCCAGTGTGATCGTTACTCGTTCCTTTAACGGCCTCATTTCACTCACCTCTTCCAAGTCAGCATATCACCCAATTATATATAATACGCTTTTATCTTATAAAATCATATAAAATATGATGCATCTTTTTGCGCCACAGCGGCCGCATAAAAAATGCCTGTCAAGCGTTGAAAACGCCCCGTACTTTTGTACGGGGCGCTTTGTCACTGAAAACCCTCCGCGATCACGCCGAACAGCTCGTTGATACGGCCGTACCGCTGTTTGAGGTACAGCCAGCCGAACAGCGCTTCAAGCGCGGTCGCCTGCGCATATTCCGCAACGGACGAGGAGCGCGGCACACTCTTGGGCTTTGCGTTGCGGCCGTGACGGTACACGTCCTGTTCCTCTCCGTCAAGCAGGGGGAGGATACGCTGCACCGCCTCCGCCTGTGCGGAAGCGCGCACCAGCGCGACCGTATGGCTATGCAGGTTGCGCGCGGTCTGCATGCCGCCGTACGCCAGCCAGGTGCGCACCATGACCTCATAAACGGCATCGCCCACATGGGCGAGCGCGAGGCTCGACATGCGGGCGATAGCAGCGTCATCCAGCTTGGGATGCAGATAATCCATTACGGTTCCTCGGTCGCCTTTTCAGCGGCAGCGGCCTTTGCAGCCTCGGCCTTCGCCTTGGCAGCGGCAGCCTGCTTGGCCTGCATCTCCTTGAACTTGGCCTTCTCCTCTTCGGTCGGGACAGGCTCGATGCAGCCCTTCGGGCAGGCCTTGGCGCACATCTTGCAGTTCTTGCACTTGTCGTAATCGATCTTGGCAACGCCGTCGATCACATGGATGGCGTCAAACTTGCAGGTCTTTTCACACATCTTGCAGCCGATGCAGCCATTGGAGCAGACCTTCATGACCTCCGGCCCCTTATCCTTGTTCACGCAGTTGACGTGGACCTTCTTGGATTCCGGAATCAGGTCGATCAGCTTCTTCGGGCAGGCCGCGACGCACTTGCCGCAGGCCACGCACTTTTCGGTATCAACCTTGGCAACGCCGTCCACCACATGAATGGCGTCGAACGCGCACGCCTTGACGCACGAGCCGAGGCCCATGCAGCCGTACGCACAAGCCTTGGGGCCGCCCGCGACGCGCATCGCCGCGGTGCAGTCCTGCAGGCCCTCATACTTGGTCTTATCGACCGCGTTGCAGCCGCCGTTGCAGTAAACGTGCGCCACCTTGCGCTCGCCCGCTTCAACCGCTACGCCCATAACCTCGGCGATTTTGGCGGCAGCCGCCGCGCCGCCGACCGGACAGCCGTTGACCGGCGCGGTGCCTTCCACGATCGCGGCCGCCAGGCCGTCACAGCCCGGGTAGCCGCAGCCGCCGCAGTTTGCGCCCGGCAGGCACTCGCGAACCAGCGGTACGCGCTCATCCACCTCGACGGCGAACACCTTGGCCGCCACACCGAGCAGGATCGCGAACACGATGCCCATGATAAACAGGACAGCGACCGCGTAAACAATATTCATGGTATCCATTTCTTATCCTCCTCCTTGCTTACCAGATCGACAGGCCGGAGAAGCCCATGAAAGACATAGCGAGCAGCGCGGCGGAAACCAGCGCGATCGGGAAGCCTTCAAAGCACTTGGGGCATTGGGCCGTTGCGTCCAGACGCTCGCGGATCGAAGCGAACAGCACGATCGCCAGCGTGTAGCCAAGGCCGGCGCCCACGCCGAACACCATGGAGCCGATGAACGAATAGCCGTTGTCGATATTGGAGATCGCCGCGCCGAGCACCGCGCAGTTGGTGGTGATCAGCGGCAGGAAAATGCCGAGCGCGGAATACAGCGCGGGCATCGCCTTTTTCATGAACATTTCGACGAACTGTACGAGTGTTGCGATAACCAGGATGAACGCGATGGTCTGCATGTATTCCAGGTTCAGCGGCTCGAGGATGAAATACCATACCGCCCAGGAAACCGCGCTCGCCAGCGCCATAACGAATACGACCGCCATGCCCATGCCGATGGCCGTATCGGTCTTTTTGGAAACGCCGAAGAACGAGCAGCAACCCAGGAACTGGACAAGGATGTAGTTGTTGACCAGGATGGATGCCACCGCCAGCGACAGCACCTCGGTCAAGCTCATTGCATCAGGGAAGTTGAACATTTACTTGTCCTCCTTTCCGGCCATGACCTTCTGGATCACCGCGAAGATGAAGCCCATCATCAGGAAGCCGCCCGCCGGCAGGATCATCATGACCGCCGGGTTAGCGCTCAGGCCGGGGATGGCGAAGCCTTCCGCCGGAATGAAGCTCAGGAACGGCAGCAGGTCGGACAGGCCGGCCAGCACCGTACCCGCGCCCAGCAGCTCGCGGAAGAAGCCCATCAGGACCAGCGCGAACGCAAAGCCCAGGCCCATGCACACGCCGTCCAGCGCGGAGGGGAGGACCTTGTTCTTGGAAGCATACGCCTCGGCGCGGCCGAGGATGATGCAGTTAACCACGATCAGCGGCAGGAACAGGCCCAGCGAAGCCGCGAGGCTCGGCACAAACGCCTGCAGCGCCAGATCGATCATGGTAACAAAGGTTGCGATAATAGTGATGAAGCACGCGATACGCACCTTATCCGGAATAAACTTGCGCAGCGCGGAAATAACGACGTTGGAGGCGATCAAAACGACGGTCGCCGCAACGCCCATGCCGATGGCGTTGGACAGCGAGGTCGAAGTTGCCAGCGTCGGACACAGGCCGATGGTCTGCATGAAGATCGGGTTGTCGAGGATGACGCCCGCTTTCAGCTGTTCAGAAAATTTCATTTGGCTGTTCCTCCTTTAACCCAGGCTCGCAACGCAGTTGGCCGCGGTGTTGACGCCGAGGGTCACTGCGCGGGACGTGATGGTGGAACCGGTGATGGCGTTGATCGTGCCGCCGTCCTTGGAGACCGCGAGGCTGCCATCTGCCGGCTGGCCCGCGAACTGGGTGATCCAGTTCTTATCGCTCTGCGCCTTGGCGCCCAGGCCCGGGGTCTCGCCGTGCGCCGTTACCTGCGCGCCCGCGATGGTGCCGTCCGTGTTGACGCCGACGATCAGCGTCAGCTCGCCGCCGAAGCCCTTGGGTTTTACTTCTACGCAGTAGGCGATCGTCTCGCCGCCCGCCTCAGCCGCGTATACGCCGCTGATGGCCGGCTGGTTCTTATCCGCCGGCGCGGTCCACTCTTCGGAAACCTTTACCTCGGTGAACTCCGCGTCCGGAATGATGACGCTCATGGCCGCGTTGCGGGTTTCGATGCTGTTCTGCTCGATCTTATCCTTGGTCACGCCGTTGATAAAGCCCAGAAGCAGGGCGCATACAAAGGTGATCAGGCCCAGTACGACGACCAGCATCAGAATGCCGCCGCCCTTTTTGCTGCTATCCATAATTTACTGTGCCTCCTTCTTCTTATCCAGCGCATAACCGAACTTGCGGGGATGGGTGGCCTTGTCGATCGCCCAAACCAGCGTGTTCATGATCAGGATGGAGTACGACACGCCTTCCGGCAGGTTGCCGAAATAGCGGATGAACACCGTCAGCAGGCCGCAGCCGATGCCGAAGATGATCTGACCGCGCGGCGTGACCGGACTGGTGACGTAGTCGGTCGCCATGAAGATGGCGCCGAGCATCAGGCCGCCGGACAGCACCTGGTACAGCATCCACTGCACACGGGACACGTCGCCCATCGGGAACAGGAACGTAACGACCGCAACGGTCAGGATGTACGCCGCGGGGATATTGATGGTGATGACCTTGCGCCACAGCAGGTACAGGCCGCCCGCGATCAGCGCGATCGCGGAGGTTTCGCCGATTACGCCGCCGGTCTGGCCGAGGAACATATCCATCAGCGTCGCGTCCGGCAGGACGCCGTTCTTGAGCGAGGCCAGCGGGGTCGCCGTGGAGATCGCATCGGTCAGATTGACCGTGCCGATCAGCGGAAGATTCGCGTGCGGCGCAGTCCAGGTGGTCATCAGGCCGGCCCAGGAAGCCATCATGAACGCACGCGCGCCGAGCGCCGGGTTCATGAAGTTCTTGCCGATGCCGCCGAACAGCATCTTGACGATGATGATGCCGAACAGCGCGCCGAACACGACCATCCACCACGGGGCGGATACCGGCACGTTGAACGCGATCAGAACGCCTGTGACGAAGCACGACAGGTCGCCGACCGTGTTGGGGTGGCCGACAATTTTATTATAGATCGTCTCGAATACTGCACAGGCAACCATGGAGATGACTGTCAGGACGAGCGCGCGCCATCCAAAGGTATAAACCGCCACGCAAAGCGCGGGCAGCAGCGCGATCAGCACGTCGAGCATCAGGCTGCGGGTATCGTCCCCTGCCTTGATATGGGGCGAGGAGGTGACGACGACTTTACTCAGATCATACATTTTCGTTTCCCCTCCTTACTTCTTTTCCGCCTCTGCCTTTGCCTTTTCGGCATCGGCCTTGGCCTTTTCCGCCATGCGCTTGGCCTGGATCTTGCCCTTGGTCAAGCGGAACTGCGCGACCAGCGGAATGCGGGCCGGACACACATAGGCGCACGAGCCGCACTCGATGCAGTCCAGCATGCCGCACTCGACCGCGTTATCCAGATCCTCCTGCTTGCCGTATACGTTCATATAAACCGGCAGCAGGTGCATCGGGCAGGCGTTGATGCACTTGCCGCAGCGGATGCACTGCGGGTCCTCAACGCGCTTATCCTCGTCCCCCGCGAACGCAAGGAACGCGTTGGTACCCTTGAGCACCGGAACTTCGAGCGAGTACTGCGCCACGCCCATCATCGGGCCGCCGGCAAGCAGCTTATTCGGGGCTTCCTTGAAGCCGCCGCACGCGTCGATCAGCTTTTCAATCGGTGTGCCGATGCGCGCCTCGAGATTCTTCGGCTCAGCGACCGCAGAGCCGGAAACCGTTACGATACGGCGGATGACCGGCATGCCGGTCGTAAAGCGGCGGTAAACCGCTCCCGCGGTGTCGACGTTGAATACCGCGCAGCCCGCGTCGGCCGGCAGCTTGCCGGACGGCACCTCGCGGCCCGTGCAGGCGTTGATCAGCTGCTTTTCCGCGCCCTGCGGGTACTTGCACTTGAGCGGGTAGAGCTTGAGGCGCGGATCGTCCGCGATCAGCTTTTCGATGCCCGGGAACGCGTCCGTCTTGTTTTCCTCGACCGCGATGATCGCGTTCTGAACCCCCATGATGTCGGCCAGCATCTTCAGGCCGCCGACGACCTCCTCCGGCCGCTCGAGCAGCAGGCGGTGGTCCGAAGTTATGTACGGCTCGCACTCGGCCGCGTTGATGATGACCGTATCGCACTTGCCGATACCGGACTGGATTTTGACGTGCGTCGGGAACGTTGCGCCGCCGTGGCCGACGATGCCGGCCGAACGGATGCACTCGACGCGCTCTTCATTGGACATGGACGCGAAATCATAAGGATGCACGGACTCATGCGGGCGATCCTCGCCGTCGTTCTCGATCACGATGGACAGGACCTTGCTGCCGTTCTGGTGCAGACGGGGTTCGACCGCCTTTACCTTACCGGACACGGTTGCATGGACAGGAGCGCTGACAAAGCCGCCGGCTTCCGCGATGGGCTGTCCCAGATCCACGGTATCGCCGACGGAAACGATCGGCTTTGCCGGGGCGCCGATGTGCATGGAAACGGGCAGGATGACCTGGTCGGGCAGCGCCAGTTTCTCGATCGGCTTGGTGTTTGTCGCGGATTTATACCCCGGGTCTGCGTGGGTGCCGGGGTGAATGCCGCCACGGAACGAATACACCATGTTTTTCACCTCTCTAGTTTTTTGCGCAAGAAGAACCGAACCGCGGGTTCGGTTCCATCTACTAATGAAATCGGCAGACCATGTTGAACGCACAGTCTTGCAAATTAGATTATACTGTTTTTGGCCCCCAATAAGCAAGCCTAAAACGCAAAAAATTTGTCCGAAAATCAAAAAAATTTGTTTTAGGCCCTGCTTATCCCGTCATTTTGTATACCCACTTTGTGAACAAATCGTCATTCTTTTCCTCCAAAGGAAACAGAAAAAGGAAAAACAGGCTGTAAAAACAGCCTGTTTCCGCCCATATTACCGTTTTTCCCCGGGTTTGCAATACCGTTCGGTATATTCGGTCGCCGCCGGATCGCCCCGCTGCACCATGCTCTGCGGATATGGCGGGAGCGGCGCGACCGCCGCGGAATCCACATGCTCCGCTTCATCATACTGCGGGAACGCTTTCGGCCGGCGTTCCTCTCCGTTCTTTCTGCCCATTCGGCGCCCCCCCTTACAGCCCGAGACGCTTGGACAGGAACTGGGCCGCCGTTTGGCACAGCTTGACCGCCACCTCGTCCGCAGAGGCGTTCTCCTCCTCGCCGACAAAGGCAACGCAGCCCGTTACGTCCCCATCCGTGATGATCGGCACGGCGACGATCACATTATACACGTCATTCGCGGTGATCGCGATATCCTGCGTCTTCCCCACGCCGCGCTCATAGGTGGCGCGCTGCTCCATCACAAGCTCCAGGTCGGGCGAGATGCTCTTTTCCAGGATGTCCTTTTTCGCGCCGCCCGCCGCGGCGATGACCGCGTCGCGGTCACAGATCGCGCAGCTCATGCCTGCGGTGCGCGCCAGCGCCTCCGCCAGTTCGGCGACGACCGTGCCAAGTTCCCCCATGGGGGAATATTTTTTGAAGATGACCTCGCCGTCGCGATCGGTGAAGATTTCCAACGGGTCGCCCTCCCTGATGCGCAGGGTGCGGCGGATCTCTTTCGGAATAACGACGCGTCCAAGATCATCGATGCGGCGTACAATGCCGGTTGCTTTCATTTACGCGTTCCCTCCCATACGAATTTCTGGTTGTACAGGTAGTATGACAGCAACGCGGGCAAATATGCGGGATTTTCCACCGGCGCGGCTCTGGCAATTTTTTCTCGGCCTGTTATTTTTGATTAAATGAAAAAGCGGGTACGGCCCTGCCGTTTGGCGGGCTAACCGGTCTGTGCGCCGTTAGCCGCGGCGCTTTGTTCGAGCCAACGGTGCAGGAAGTCCATCTGCTCCCGCGTGTGGAACCAATGCTCGCCGTTTTCCATCACCGTCAGGCCGCAGCGGAACCGTTGGGCGAACTGCTCTACGGTATCGCGGTCGATCAGGGCGTCGCTGCCGCCGTATAGTATTTCCGTGGGGTTTTCCCATGCCGTGATCGGGTGGGACGCCACATATTCCCAATATTCCCACGACAAGGTCTGCCCAAAATCGGTCGGGATCACGCGCTCCCGCCGGAGCCGTTCCTCTGAAACGTCCGCCCAGCCCATCATTTTTTGCAGCAGCCGCTTCATATCGAGAACAGGCGAGACAAACAGACAGCGGTCCAGGCGCTTGCCGCGCAGACCCAGCATGCCAAACCACGCCCCGATGCTGTTTGCGAACAGGGAAACCCCTTTCCAGCGCGTCTCAGCAAACCGCATCACCGCGGCCAGCTCCGGCGCGACGTGCCACGGGTCAAAGAAAGGCATCTCGTCCGCCCGTTCCCCATGCCCCGGCAGGTCTAGGCTTAAAGTTTGATACCCGTATCGCCGCAGGCTTTCGGCAACGCCGCACGCCTCCTCCTTATTCCCATTTTGGCCGTGTACATATAAATACACTTGATCGGACGGCTCGCCCAGCACGAGCGCGGGAATGCCGTTGATCCGCAATTCTTCTCTTGCAATAGACATGTTGCTGCTTCCTATCTTGTGTCGTCGTCCTGCGGCCGGATTTTCCAGCGCAGCCGTTTTGTCACCGCGCCGTGACCTTTGTGCCGGTCACGATCGCGCGCGGCGCGCCGGTCAGCGGCATGCCGGTGTACGGCGTGTTGGCCGCTTTCGAGCGATAGCTCCGGTACACGGTCTCCCGCTTCCAGTCCAGCAGCACCAGGCGGGCGAAGTTCCCCGCGCGGACCGCGCGGCCGGACAGTCCGTACAGCTCCGCGGGCGTCCGGCTCATCCGCTCCACCAGCTGCATGGGCGACAGGCGTCCGGTCTGCACCAGGAACGTATTGCATACGGAAAACGCGGTTTCCAGCCCCGTGATGCCCGACGGAGCCTTGGCGAATACGCGCGCCTTTTCCTCCGCCGTATGCGGCGCGTGGTCGGTGGCAACCATGTCGATCGTACCGTCCGCAAGCGCGCCGATCAGCGCCTCGCGGTCGGCCTCCGTGCGGAGCGGCGGATTCATCCGCGCATAGGCGCCGTGCGTGCAAACATCGGCTTCGGTCAGGGAAAGGTGGTGCGGCGTGACCTCCGCATAGATCCGCGCGCCCAGCGCCTTGCCTGCGCGGATCAGCGCGACCGACTGGGCCGCGCTGACGTGCTGGAACAGGACCCGCGCGCCCGTGTCCAGCGCGAGCGCGATATCGCGCGCGATCATCGCGCTTTCCGCACTGGCCATCGCGCCCGGCACCCCAAACTTCTTCGCCGCCTCGGAGCCGTAATTCACGCCGGGCGAGGGTACGAGGGACGGCTCCTCCTCATGGAACGACAAAAGGATATCCTGTGCCGCCGCGCGCACCATCGCCTCCCGACACAGTCCGGCGTCCGTCAGGTTAAGCCCGTCGTCGGTCAGGCAGGGCGCGCCCGCGGCCTTGAGCGCCTCGAAGTCGGTCAGCTCCCGCCCTTTCAGGCCCTTTGTCACCGCGCCCGCCTGCAGAACCTGCACCGCGCAGCCCCGCGCTTTTTCGGTCACATACCGAATTGTTTCAGGCGTATCGCAGGCGGGCAGGGTGTTCGCCATGCAGATCACGGTCGCGTAGCCGCCCGCGGCGGCGGCCGCCGCGCCGGTGAGCACGTCCTCCTTTTCCGTCTGCCCCGGATCACGGAAATGCACATGCCCATCCACAAAGCCGGGGGAAACCGTCAGTCCGGCCGCGTCCCAGCACTCGCAGTCCGGCGGCGGCTGGAGCCGCTCGGACACCGCCGCGATCACACCGTCGTCCCCGATCAGCACGTCGCGCGGCGCGTCCGTGCCTGTGTAGGGGTCGAGCACCCGTCCGTTTTGCAGTAAAAGCATGGAAAAACCCTCCGTCCTTTTCTCTATTCGTTTTTATATTGTATCATGGATGCCCTGCCCATGCAAAATAAAACGGCCGCTGGGCGGCCGTTTTTTCCCACGGGCGTTACATCTGATGGTCGAACGTGACCACCGGATTATACCGCCAGTCGATTTTTTTCAGCTGGTCCCGAATCTGCATCATCAGCTCCCGCTTTGCATCGTTGTCGTAGCTGAACGGGACGACCACGTCAAAAATCAGGTTGATCTGCCGCTCCCCATCCACAACGCGGAAATCGTGCATGGAAAGCCTTTCGTCGATCGACCGCAGCACGGCGTCCGCCTGCTCGCGCAGCGCGGCGACATGCGCGTTGTTGACGTCGATCGGGTCCATGTGGATGACCACATATACGCCGGTCTGCTGCCAGACCCGCTTTTCCGCCTCGTCGATCACCTCATGCACGGCGACAAAGTCGGAATCGCTCGGCACCTCCGCGTGGAGCGACGCCAGCGAGCGCCCCGCGCCGTAATTATGGACGATCAGGTCGTGTACGCCCACGATGTAGTCCGAATCCATCACAATGCGCTCGATGTTTTTCGCAACCTCGGGGTCCGCGGCCTCGCCGAGCAGCGGCGCGACCGTATCGCGCGCGATGCCGGCGCCCGCCCAGATGATGAACAGCGCCACCAGCACCCCCACATAGCCGTCCACCGGCAGGGTGGTGAAGCGGCCCGCGATCATGCCGATCACGACCACGCCGGTCGTGATGACATCATTCCGGCTGTCCTGCCCCGCGGCCATCAGCACGGGCGAATCGATCCGGCGGCCGATCCCCACGTTGAACGCGCCCATCCACAGCTTGACTGCCATGGAAACCGCGAGAATGGCGATCAGGATGGGCGAAGCCTCGACCGGCTCCGGATGGAGGATACGGCCGGCCGAGGTTTTCAGAAACTCAAAGCCGACCAGGACGATGATAAACGATACGATCAGCCCTGCGATATATTCCGTGCGTCCGTAGCCGAACGGGTGCTTTGCGTCCGGCTCCTTGCCGGAAACCTTGAAGCCCACAATGGAAATCAGGCAGGAAAGACCGTCCGACAGGTTATTGAACGCATCCGCGGCAATGGAGATCGCGCCGCTGAGCAGGCCGATCGCAATTTTGAGCGCAAACAGGAACAGGTTGCACGCGATGCCCACCGCGCCGGACAGCACGCCATAGCGCTCCCGCACGCGGGCGTCCCGCGTATTTTCCGCATCCTTCACAAACAGGCGGATCAACAAGCTGGTCATAGCATCCCCCTCGTATACAAAATATTATATATACCCATGCAAATTACCAATTGTAATATCATAATCGCTGGGATGCCCAGCATAAAGCTGCGGTGCAGCGTTTTGTGGCGGATCAGCAGCATGCTCGCATACACGCCCGGCCCGCCGCCGACCAGCGCCCAGAAAAACAGCGTGCGCTCCGGCACACGCCCCCATCCGTTCCTCGCGGCCATTTTATCATATATGCTGACCAGCGCGCCGATCGCACTGACCGCAAGCAGATAGTACCAAACGCCCTTCACGGCTGACAGCCCCTCCCTTGGCGGAATTTCCTTATATTTTAGCATAGGCGCCTGCGGGATGCAACCGGACGCGCAAAAAGTAGCCGCGACTAACGTTTTCGCGCGCAGCGGAAAGGGGACGCGCGTCTGCGCGTCCCCCGTACTGCTATTCTGTCTGCGCGGCGAGCCGCTTGGGGTTGCCGTTGTCGAACGGCGCGTCGAAATGGTACCGCAGCAGCCAACCCGCGTCAAACTGGGCGGCATACTGTCCCGCGAGCGACGCGGCGCGGATGCGCGCCAGGCCGAACAGCTCGGGTACGGAATCCGTGCGCACCTCCCCCGGCATCCACAGGTTGCCCCACGGCTCATGCTCCAGATTGAGCGCGTCCCATGCGGGCGGCTCGGTCTTCATATGGCCGGTCAGCAGCGCGCCGCGTCCGGCAAGGCGCTCCAGCCGCTGTGCGGCGCGGTATATGCCGCAGCTCTCCGAATAGAAAAACGTTTCCCACGCCAGCATCTCGTCAAACGCCCGCCGCAGGCTGTACGGCGGCACGTCCGTCCCATATACCGCTTTCAGCACCGCGTGAAGCAATGCGGCAAGCACGGCCTTCTCCTCGGCCTCCAGCGTGTAGGAGGCCGCCGGTGAAAAGGTTGTGACCGGCGCGCGGCGCGCGCGCTCATATACCAGGGAATCGATATCGCTTTCGATCTGACAATGGACCGCGGAGCCGGACAGGCGCGCGTCCGCGGAACGGATCTGCTCCTGCCGGCAGTATACATACGGGTGTATCTCGCTGTCGAGCGCATAGTGGCACAGGAAGCCGTAAAAATACGCGCCGGCAATCTCATGGGCCGCGCCGGTCAGGTCGTGTACACCGTGCGCGAGCGCCGCGAACAGCCGGTCCGTCCGCTCGGAATGCATCCGGTTGCCCAGCTTGTGCAGCGGGCTGCCGAACAGGACTTTCCGGTAAAACAGCGGGTCCGGCCCCTGGCAGCCCCAGTAAAAGCAGGCCGGACGGCTTTCGGCAAGCGCCTGCACCGGAGCCGGAAAAACCGCGAGCGCCTGCTCTCCAAACAAATGATGGGATACGAAATCCGCCATAACAGCTCTTCCTTTCTTTTTGGCGTCAGCAGTCTGCGCCCTCATTATACACGCTTTTCCGACAAAGGGAAAGCGTGCGGAAGAAAAAACTGCGGCGGTTTTTCGCTGCCGGCGGCTCGCTTTACCTTTTTCCCGCTGCATGTTATATATAAGCAAGGCATTTTCGCCGCGCTCAGGCCTGCGGGCGCAGCAGCAGCACGGATACGTCGTTGACGTTGGTCCCTGTGGGGCCGGTCTTAATCAGCCCGTCCACTCGGGCGAGCGCATGGTAGGCATCGTTATCCGACAGCACGCGGTCGATGGATATGCCTTGCGCGGCAAGACGGCCGCAGGTCGTCCCGTCCACCAGACCGCCCGCCGCGTCGGTAGGGCCGTCCGTCCCGTCCGAGCCGACCGAAAACACGGCCGCGCCCGCCAGTCCCGCAATCCCGCGCGCCGCGGAAAGCGCGACCTCCTGATTGCGGCCGCCCAGCCCCGTGCCTGTGATATGCACGACGGTCTCACCGCCCGCGATAAACGCAAGCGGCTTGGCCGTATCCGCATGGTACTGCGCGACCGACGCGAGGAAGCTGCCCGCCTCCCGCGCTTCGCAGCACAGGCTTGCGGTCAGCACGGTCGTTTCATAGCCCAGCGCACGGCACGCGCCTGCCGCCGCCGCGCACAGCTCGCGCACCGAGCCGGTGACCCGCGTTTCCACATGATCCAGACGGCGCGGCAGCGGCCGGTCGAGCAGCGGCAGTACCTCCGGCGGGAGCCGCAGCCCGTATTTTTCTACAACCGCGTGCGCCTGCTCCGCGGTCGAGCGGTCCGGATAGGCCGGTCCGGACGCGATCATATCCAGCGGGTCGCCCACGATGTCCGACAGCACGATGGCGAACACCCGCGCGGGCGCGCAGAGCTGCGCAAACCGGCCGCCCTTGACCGCGCTGACCCGCTTGCGCAGCGTGTTCATCTCAACGATATCCGCGCCGCAGCGCAGGAGCTGGCCGGTCAGGTCCGCGAGCGCCTCCGGCCCGCAGAGCGGCTTTTCAAACAGTGCCGAGCCGCCGCCCGATATGAGCAGCAGGACCATATCGTTTTCCCCCAGCGGCTCCACCAGCCGTATCGCCTCATCGGTGGCGTCGAACGAATTCCGGTCAGGCACGGGATGCCCCGCCTCCCGAATGCGCAGGCTCGGGATATCGCCGCCCGCGTGGCCGTATTTGGTGATCACGATACCGTCCGACACCGCGCCGCCCAGACAGCCGGCGGCGGCCTTCGCCATCTGCCAGGCCGCCTTGCCCAGCGCGATCAGGACCAGTCGGCCGGTCGGGGGCGTGAACCCTTTCAGCGCGCGCGCCACCGCCTCGTCCGGCAGCACGGCGCGGATCGAAGCGTCGATAATGCGCGCCGCGTCCTCACGAATTTTCATAGCGCTCAACCCATCCTTTCCAAACAGCGCCCCAACGGGGCCTGTCTTGCAAAATCAGAGGAAATCCATATCATATAAAAGTATACAGGGAATGGCTCCCCGACTCAAGTCAGGAGGCGGGAATATGCCAAAAAAACAGGCCGATTCAAACCATCGCGGATCAGGTTTACGCTTACAATAAAGCACCGGCGCAGCTTGGCTGCGCCGGTGCAAATACCCTTCCAAAGCGGAAAGCCGCCTTGCGTTATCCTTCGTAGTCGTCCTCGTTCTCCCAGTTATGCCAGACCGCCTGCACATCGTCGTTATCCTCCAGGTTGTCGAGCAGCTTGCGCATCTGGGCCATGTCCTCCTCTTTTTCGAGGGTGATATAGTTCTGCGGCACCATTTCCACTTCGGCCTCGACAAAGGAGTAGCCCAGCGTTTCGAGCGCCTCGCGCACGGCGGAGAAATCGTCCGGCGTGGTATAGATCTCAAAGGTCTCCTCATCCGCCTGGAAATCCTCCGCGCCCGCCTCGAGCGCCTGCATCATCACAGTATCCTCGTCCAGCTCGCCGCGCTCCATGATGATTACGCCCTTTTTATCGAACTGCCAGGATACGCAGTTGGTGGCGCCCAGGCCCGCGCCATACTTATCGAACAGGTGGCGCACATCCGCGACCGTGCGGTTTTTGTTGTCCGTCAGCGTTTCCACAACAACGGCGACGCCGCCCACGCCGTAGCCCTCATAGTTGTTGGCCTCGTAGTTGACCTGGCCGTTCGCGCCCGAGTATTTGTCCAGCGTGCGCTTGATGTTGTCGTTGGGCATATTGTTGGCCTTGGCCTTGGCGATGCAGTCGCGCAGGCGGGCGTTGAAGTCCGGATTCGCCGAGCCGCCCTCTTTGATGGCGATCGCCATCTCACGGCCGATTTTGGTGAATATCTTTGCCTTTTTCGCGTCGTTCGCGCCCTTGCGCTTGGCAATATTATGCCACTTGGAATGTCCCGACATGATGGATGTCCCTCTTTCTATCATTATAATAATTAAAACAAACCTGAAAAACGCCATGCGGCGCAGATAGATTTTATCAGGTTTTGCGGCTTTTCGCAAGACCCATGCGTATATTTTCCGCACAACAGGTGCAGACTATCATCGAAAAATCCAAAAAAAGAGGTGATTCCGTTATGAGCAAGCAGAACCGCAACCAGAACCCGTCTACCTCGAACCAGCAGCAGAACAACGAACAGAACAAGAACCAGCAGAATACCCAGAACAAGAAAAACGACCAGCAGTACTAAGTCTTTCGCCTGGGGCATACCGCTCCCAGGCGGGCGGGGCATCGCCGGCGCACGGCCGGACATGCCTGTCACGGCAGGGGGCGCTGAAAATCCCGATTTTCAGCGCCCCCTGCTTTTGCCTTTCCGGCGGGGCGGGCGGATTCTTTGTTTTACATTCCGCGGTCCGGCGTGGTATGATAGAAGCGATCCCACCAAAGGAGCTTACGCGCATGGAGACCCCACAAAGCATCTTAAAGCAATATTTCGGCTATGATTCGTTCCGGCCCGGGCAGGGCGAGCTGGTGCAGTCCATCCTTTCCGGCCGCGACACGCTGGGCATCATGCCGACCGGCGCCGGCAAATCGATCTGCTATCAGGTACCCGCCCTGCTGCTGGACGGCCTGACGCTGGTTGTTTCCCCGCTGATCTCCCTGATGAAGGACCAGGTCGGCGCGCTGGCCGAGGCGGGCGTACCCGCGGCCTGCGTCAATTCCTCCATGCCGCCCGCGGAAATGGCCGACGCCCTGTATGCCGCCGAGGCCGGCGCGTGCCGCCTGCTGTATATCGCGCCCGAACGGCTGACCGCCCCCGCCTTTCTGGATTTTGCGCGCCGGACGCCGATCGCCATGCTCACGGTGGACGAGGCGCACTGCATCTCCCAGTGGGGGCAGGACTTCCGCCCCAGCTACCTCAAGATTGAGGAATTCCTCGCCGCCCTGCCCGCGCGTCCCCTGGTTTCCGCGTTCACCGCAACGGCAACCGCCCAGGTGCGGGACGATATCGTGCGCGCGCTCGGCCTGCGCGAGCCTTACATCAAAACCACGGGCTTCGACCGGCCCAACCTGTATTTCTCGGTCGAGCGCCCCTCCTCCAAGCCGAACGCCCTGCTGCGGCTGCTGGCCGAACGGGCGGGGAAAAGCGGCATCGTGTACTGCGCCACACGCAAAGCCGTGGAGGATGTGTGCGATATGCTGGTGTCCAAGCGCCTGCCCGCTACGCGGTACCACGCCGGACTGTCCGCGGAGGAGCGGCAGCAGAACCAGGATGATTTCCTCTACGACCGCAGGCCCATCATGGTGGCGACCAATGCGTTCGGCATGGGCATCGACAAATCCAACGTGTCCTTTGTCATCCACTACAACATGCCGAAAAACATGGAAAGCTATTATCAGGAGGCGGGCCGCGCCGGACGCGACGGGGAGCCGGCCGACTGCATCCTGCTGTACAGCGGACAGGACGTGCATACGGCGGAATTCCTGATCGAGCGCAGCCGCGAGGACGAGGACGACGCGCTCGATCCCGCCGTGCGCCGGCAGCTGCTCGAACGCGATCGGGAGCGGCTGCGCCGGATGACCTTTTACGCCACAACCACCGAATGCCTGCGCCGGACCATCCTGCGGTATTTCGGGGAGGAGGCGCCCCTGTCCTGCGGACACTGCGGCAACTGCGACACCACCTTCGAGCAGGTGGACGCGACGGTCGAGGCACAAAAGATCCTGTCCTGCGTATACCGTCTGAGCGAACGCGGCCTGCATTTCGGGCGGGTGATCGTCGCCGCCGTACTGACCGGCAGCAAAAGCGAAAAGATCGAGCAGTTCCGGCTGGACACGCTCTCCACCTACGGCATCATGGCGGACGCGACCGCCGCGCGCGTGCGCCAGCTGACCGACGCGCTGATCGAGCGCGGGCATCTGCGGGCCGATCCGGCGCGGTACAACGCGCTGTTCCTCACCCCGTCCGGCAACGCGCTCATGCGCGGGCGGAATACCTTCGTCCTCCGTCTGCCGCGCGAAAAGGCGCCCGCAGCCCGCGCCGCGGCGTCCGACGCGGCCGTGGACCAGGACCTGTTCAGCCGTCTGCGCGCCCTGCGCGCGGCGCTGGCGCAAAAGGCGCATGTGCCGCCCTATGTCATTTTCTCCAACGCCACGCTGAGCGACATGGCGGCGCGCCAGCCCATCACGGAATTTGAGCTGCTCACCGTGCGCGGCGTGGGTGAGGCCAAGGCCAAGCGCTACGGCGAGGCCTTTCTGGAGGAGATCAAGCGTTACCTGCAGGAAAAGGCGTAGGGCGGCAATGCCGCCCTACGCCTTTTCTGATCCTCACCGCGCCCAATGCTGTACCGCGTCGCACAGGAACTGCGCGCAGCCGGCCAGATTGCGGTCGTAATAGGCGGTGAACCGTTCGTCCGCCGTGTAGCCCGCGGCCAGCGCGCGGTGCGCCTGCGCGGTATAGTCCCTCCACGTCATGCCCAGCCAGGTCTTATGCAGCCGGACAACGCGCTCGCCGGACGGCCCCCTGGGATCGTCCCCCGCGCGGACCGCGGCTTCCAGCGCCCGCTGTACCTCGTCCTTCAGCGCTTCGAAACGCTCATAATCCGTCTCGGTCATGGCCAGCACCGCGGCGTTCGCCGCGTCGGCCTGCCCGTCTCCGTATTTGGCGCGCACCTCGGCGCCGTACCGCGCCTCGTTCTCCCGAACGATTTTGTGCTTGAACGCCTCAAATTTTTCCGTATCGCTCATCTCTGTCTCTCCTTTCAGGGAACGGATGGTTTTTTGCACTGTCTCAATCAGGGCGGCGGTCTGCGCCTGCCGTGCATACAGGGCCGACAAATGGCTTTCCAGTGCGCGCAGCCGGTCGAAACCGTCCGCCTGCACGATGCGGGCGATCTCTTTCAGCGGCACGCCCAGCGCCCGATAAAACAGGATCTGCTGTAGCAGGTCGACCTCCCGCTCCCCGTACAGGCGGTAGCCGGCTTCGGTCGTGCCGCTCGGCCGCAGCAGCCCGATCTGGTCATAGTACCGCAGGGTGCGCGCGCTCACCCCCGCCAGCCCCGCCAGCGCGTGAATTCCGTATTCCATCGTTTTCACCTCCCTGCCTTCAGTATAGCGGTTTACGCTGCGTCAAAGTCAACCCCGTTTGTGAAAATATTTTGCTTCCTGCGCGGAACTGCGGTATCATACTATTATAATAAGGAAAAGGAGGCAGCCGCCATGATCTATACCGTTACGCTCAATCCCTCGCTGGATTATCTTGTCCAGACCGACCACCTCCGCCCGGGCAGGCTGTGCCGCATGCACGGGGAAACCCTGCGCCCCGGCGGAAAAGGCGTCAATGTTTCGCTTGTCTGCGCCGCGCTCGGCCTGTCCACGCGCGCGCTCGGCTTCATCGCGGGCGGCACGGGCGCGCTGTTCGCCTCCCTGCTGGCCGAAACCGGCGTGGAATACGATTTCTGCCGTCTGGGACAGGGCATGACGCGCATCAACGTCAAGGTTTGCGCGCGCGAGCAGACCGAGCTTAACGGCGCAGGGCCTGACATCCCCGCGGACGCGCTCGAAAAGCTGGCCGCGTCGCTGGACACGCTCGGCGGCGGGGACTGGCTCGTCCTGTCCGGCTCGGTCCCGTCCGGCGTGCCGGCGGATATTTACGCCCGCCTGCTCGGCCGCGTGCGGGCAAACGGCGTACACACGCTCGTCGACACCTCGGGCGACGCGCTCAAAAACGCCCTGCCATGCGCACCCGACCTGATCAAGCCTAACCTGGAGGAGCTGGACGCGCTGGTCGGCGGCGCGCCGCGCAGCCCTGCTGGCATCGCCGCCTGCGCGCGCGAGCTGCAGGCCGCGGGCGCGAAGGACATCCTTGTTTCCTGCGGGCCGGACGGAGCCGTACTCGTTCCCGCTACCGGCGCAGCGCTCCATCTGGACGCCCCCGCCGGCCAGGTGGTCCAAACCGTCGGCTCCGGCGACTCCATGGCCGCCGGCTGGCTGTACGCGCGCCTGCATGGCTTTTCCGCACCCGAGGCGCTGCGCTTCGCGGTCGCTGCGGGCAGCGCGGCCGCGTTCTGCGGCTGGCTCCCTGACCGCGCCGCGGTCGAGGCGGTGCTGCGCCGCACCGCCGCCCCAACGGAAATCCGATAATTTTTCTTCCGCAGCGCACACTTTTATGGTATACTGATACTCCATGCGCGCAAAATCTGAATATACAGGCGCATGCCCGAATGGAACTGCGGTTTCGATCGAAGATTATATCGAGAGGTGTTTTATGAGTATCACGACACGCGTCTGGATCGCAGGCGCAGGCGGCCGTTTGGGTTCCGCTCTGTGCCGCCGGTTCGACCGCAACACAGGCTTCCGGCTGCTGGCAAGCGACCTTGACGTTCGGGTGGAGGACAGCTTCCAGGTCGGCCACTTCGCCGACCTCAACCATCCCGACGTTATTATCAACTGCGCCGGCCTGACCGACGTGCGCGCCTGCGAGCGGCAGCCGGAGGAAGCGTATAAGGTCAATGCCATCGGCGCGCGCAATCTCGCGGTCGCCGCGCGGCGCATCGACGCCAAGCTGATCCAGCTGTCGACCGACGACGTTTTCGACGGCGCAGCCTCATCCGCGCTGTGCGAGTTCGACGACGCGCATCCGGCGACCATGTATGGCAAAAGCAAGTACGCTGGGGAAAAGCTGGTGCGCGAGCTGACGGATAAGCACGTGATTGTGCGTTCCTCTTGGCTGTACGGCGCCGGGGCGGACGATTTCGTCGACCAGGTGCTGCAGGCGGCGGCACGCGGGGAAACCGTGCGCCTGCCCGAGGACGAGATTTCCTCCCCGACCTCGGCGGACGCGCTCGCCGGCTTTATCGAATACCTGGTCGGGGCGCGTGAATACGGGCTGTACCACGCCTCCTGCGAAGGGGCCTGCTCGCGCGCGGAATTCGCGCGCGAGATCCTCCGTCTGAGCGGCTTCGCGGATTCCGTTGTGGAGCCTGCGGCCGCAGACGAAACGCTGCGCCCGCGCTTTACACTGCTGGACAACATGATGATGCGCATTACCGGCATCTACCATATGCCGGACTGGCGGGAGGCGCTTGGCATGTATCTGTCGGAGCGGAACGCGGGAGGGCTGGCATGAGCGAAACCGGAAAAATGAGAAAAAACAGCCTGACCACCAAAATCTTTATCGCTCTGCTGCTCGGCGCGGCGGCCGGCGCGCTGCTGCACGGCTTTACGGACGGGTCCGCTTTCGTGCAGGACGTCCTAGTCGGCGGCATATTTTATGTTGTCGGCCAGGGCTTCATCCGGCTGATGCAGATGCTGGTCGTGCCGCTCGTGTTCTGCTCGCTCATCTGCGGCGCCGCCGCGATCGGCGACACCAAGACGCTTGGCAAGGTCGGCGTCAAAGCGATCGGCTTTTACCTGGTCACAACCATGCTGGCGGTCGCGGTTTCGCTGGGCGTTGCCTCGCTGCTCAATCCCGGCTTGGGGCTGGATATGTCCCAGGTGCAGGCCGTGGATACCACGGTCACGGAAAGCGCGGGCTTTGCCGAGACGCTGCTGGACATCATCCCCAAAAACCCGATTGAAGCGCTGGCCGCCGGAAACATGCTGCAGATCATCGTATTTGCGCTGATCATCGGAATCATCCTTGCCAGACTGCAGGATAAGGTGCAGCTGGTAACAAACTTTTTCCAGCAGGGCAACGACATCATGATGGAGATGACCATGATGATCATGCGGCTCGCGCCGGCGGGCGTGTTCTGCCTAATCGCAAAAACTTTCGCCGAACTGGGCTTTTCCGCGATGGTCCCCATGTTCAAATATATGGCGGCCGTCCTGCTGGCGCTGCTGGTGCAGTGCCTCGGTGTGTATCAGATCCTGCTCAAGCTGTTTACCGGCCTCAACCCGTTCCGGTTCATCCGGAAATTCGCGCCGGTCATGGGCTTTGCGTTCTCCACCGCGACCTCGAACGCAACCATCCCGCTCTCCATCGAAACGCTGGAGGAAAAGGTCGGAGTGGCGCGGCGCATCTCGTCGTTCACGGTCCCGCTCGGCGCGACGATCAACATGGACGGCACCTCCATCATGCAGGGTGTGGCGGTCGTATTCGTCGCGCAGGCGTTCGGCATCGCGCTGACGCCCGCGGATTACCTGACCGTCATCGCCACGGCCACGCTCGCTTCGATCGGCACGGCCGGCGTCCCCTCTGTCGGCTTGGTGACGCTGGCGATGGTGTTCGACTCGGTCGGCCTGCCGGTTGCCGGCATTGGGCTGATTATGGGCATCGACCGCATCCTGGATATGGCGCGCACGGCGGTCAACATCACGGGCGACGCGGTCTGCACCACGATCGTCGCGCACCAGGACGGCGCGCTGGATAAGCGTGTGTTTGAAAAAAAGGCGTAACTTTCGCCGCCCCGCCTGTTTGACAGGCCGCGTCCGGTCTGCTATAATAACAACGATGCATGCCGCCATGGCGGAACTGGTAGACGCAGAGGACTTAAAATCCTCCGGTAGCGATACTGTGCCGGTTCGATTCCGGCTGGCGGCACCATCGTCCTCAAAGCCTGCAGCCATATGGCTGCAGGCTTTTTTCTGCCCGCCGGCGCAGCGCATCCCTGCCGCGCGCTGACGTGCCGGACGCGTCCACAGCCTCATCCTCTCGCCAAGCAAAACCCATGCCAGAAGTTGGCATGGGTTTTGCTTTATACTTTTTTGTGCCGTTGCGCTTACTGCTCGCCAAGCAAAGCCCCTCAACGCACAGATCGAAGACAGAGAGGAAGAACCAGATGGACGTCTTTGCAAACCACCCTGTTCAGCAGCAGACGCAAAACATGATCCTGTCCCAGCAGCAGCTGCAATCGCTGAAAATGCTCGAGCTGACCGTCCAGGAGCTGGAGAAATTCCTGCAGGAGGAATTCACAGAGAACCCCGCGCTCGAGTGGAAAAGCAGCTGGAGGACAGGCACCGCCCCCGCTGCGGAGCCGCTTTCCTACGAGGCCTCCTGCGGCCTGTACACCGACGAGGAGCAGTGGAAGCTGCATATCCTCGACCAACTGCAGCGGCATCCGTCTTTCCGCGCCCACGCTGGGGATTTTCTGCTTTTGCTGGACTGGGCAGACGACGATGGCCTGTTCCGCACGCCGCTTGCGGAGTTCTACCAGTCCACAGGTATGCCCGCCGACACCGCGGCGCATTGCCTGGAGGTCCTGCGCGGCCTTGATCCGCCCGGCATCTTCGCAGCGGACGCCGCGCACTGTCTACTCCGGCAGGCGCAGGCGCGCGGTCTGCTTGACGACACGCTGCGCAGCATCATCCTGCGGTATCTGAGCGAGATCGCCTCCGGCTATTACGCCAAAATCGCCGGCGAGCTGCATCTGTCCCGCAAAGCGCTCGCCCGTTATATCGACCTCCTGAAGGAGCTTTCCCCTCATCCGCTGAACGGACTTGTGGGCGGGGACGCACCCTACCTTGTGCCGGACATTACGCTGCGCAAAACCGACGGCGGCTGGGAGATTCTGCTCAACGACCGCACGGCCGACGCCTACTGCGTCAGTCCCTACTGCGCGGCGCTCTATCAGCAGGCCCAGTCCCCCGAGCTGCACGCCTACCTGAAGCAGTCGCTCGAACGCGCCCGTCTGATTATCAGCGCCCTCGCCCAGCGCCGCGAAACCCTCCTGCGGCTGGTCCGCGCGGTCATTGCGCGCCAGCGCCCGTGGCTGGACGGACGCGGCCCGCTCGCGCCGATGACCATGAGCCAGATGGCGGCGCAGCTTCAGGTCCACCCGTCCACGGTTTCCCGCGCCGTGAAAGGGAAATACATCGAAACGCCGACGCACGGCACGCTCGCGCTGCGCGGCCTGTTTTCTCAGGAGGTGTCCGCCGAAGGCGTCAGCGCGAACGCACAGGAGGTGCGCGCCCGCATCCGCGGGCTGATCCAGCGCGAACCGGCCGACGCCCCATACAGCGACCAGAAGCTCTCCGCCCTGCTGGAGGAGCAGGGCATCTATATCTCCCGCCGCACGGTCGCGAAATACCGGCAGGAAATGTGCATCCCCTCCGCGTTCGCGCGGCGGGAGGGGCCGTCCGGCCCCGCTTGAAAAAACGCCGCGCACACCCGAAAATTCCCCCGCGCCCCACTGGGATGGCACCGTTTTTGCTGCACAAATCAGTATAATATGTTCGCCTGCGGGATGGAACGATAAATTTTTCAGATGGGAGATGTTTTACATGAATCTTTGCATCCACGAACGGGACGGAGAAAAAAAGGTCTTTGACGGCCGCCAGGTGTATTGGCTGCATACGCCGGAAAAGACCGGCGGGCGTTACAGCTCGATCTGCACGGTCAGCTATGACCCGGGCGCCAAGGCCAAACCCGCCCACGCGCATGACAACGGCGAGGAGACCGTTTATGTGCTTTCCGGAACGGGAAAGGTCAAGGTCGGCGACGAGGTCATGGGACTGGAGCCCGGCACCCTGGTGCTGTTCCCGCAGGGCGTGCCGCATATGGTATGGAACACCGGCGATATCCCGCTGCACATGGTCTGCTTCTATGCGCCGAACGCGGACGCCATCCAATATACCTTTTACGAAGATTTTGACTTCTGAACCACGCAGCCGCGTCTGGAGTGCCGGACGCGAAAGAAAGGAAGGATACTATGAAACAGCTTTACATTGGGCCGGAAATCCACCAGTTTGATACGTTCAAAGACTTTGCAGAGGAATTTACGCTGTGCGCGTCCGACCTGATCCTGACCAACGAGTACATTTACAAGCCCTTTATCGAGAAGCTGGGGCTTCCGTGCGGCCGGATCTATCAGGAGAAATTCGGCCTGGGCGAGCCGACCGACACCATGACGCAGGCCATTCTGGACGAGGCCGCCAAGGGCAATTACGACCGTGTAATCGCAATCGGCGGCGGCACGGTCATCGATATCGCCAAGGTTCTGGTCCTCGGTGGCGGCGCAACGGTGGACGAACTGTACGACAATATGGCGGGCCTGACCAAGGCGCGCCGGCTCATCATCATCCCGACGACCTGCGGCACCGGCAGCGAGGTGACCAATATCTCCATCCTCAACCGCACCAGGCTGGGTACCAAGCAGGGGCTTGTCTCCCCCGCCATGTTCGCCGACCACGCCGTGCTCATTCCGGAATTCCTGCAGAGCCTGCCGTACAGCGTGTTTGCCACCAGCTCGATCGACGCGCTCATCCACGCGGTCGAGTCCTACCTCAGCCCCAGCGCGACCCCGTATACCGAGATGTACTCCCTGCAGGCCATGCAGGATATCCTGCGCGGCTACTGCCAGATCGCCGAGCGTGGACAGCACGCGCGCTTCCAGAGCAGCGCGGAATACCTGCGTGCCAGCAATTACGCGGGCATCGCGTTCAGCAACAGCGGCTGCGCCGCGGTCCACGCGATGAGCTACGCCCTGGGCGGCAAATACCATGTGGCGCACGGCGAAAGCAACTACCAGTTCTTTACCGACGTCCTGCGCAAATACCAGGAAAAGAAGCCGGACGGAAAAATCCGCACGCTGGACCATTTCCTGCAGAATACGATTGCCGCGGCCGGCAGCGGCGCGGAGCTTGAGGGCGACACCGGCATCGACCTGCTGGAATGCCTGCTGTCCAGGGTGCTGGAACGGAAGCGCATGGCGGATTACGGCGTCACCCAGGAGGACGTCCCCGTCTTTGCCCAAAGCACCATCGACAATCAGCAAAGGCTTCTGAAAAACAACTATGTCCCCCTGACGCTGGAGGATATCACCGCGATCTATCAGGCGCGGCTGTAACCCCCTTTCATTCCCGACAATCTCCTTTTCTTTCTCTTTCGATACCCTGGGCCTGCTTTCTCCTTGATTCAATTGTGCTATATATCTCTTCCTTTTAACTCTTTCTTATTGTCAACCTGTCGGCAGGCCCAGCGTATCCATACAAAAACCGGGGAGCCCTCCGCTTGCGGCTGCAAGCGGAGGGCTCCCCGCATCCTTTTCCCCTGTCATTCCCGCCGGCGCAGGTGCTGGTAATCGATCCCCAGCTTCTGCATTTTGCGGTACAGCGTCCGCCGGCTGATGCCCAGGCGCGCCGCCGCGTTTTTGACGTTGCCGCGCGACTCGTTGAGCTGTTTGAGGATCAGCTCCCGTTCCGCCTCGTGGATCGTGCCGCGCGCCGGCTCGTTTGCCGCCGGCGCGGGCGCTGCGGGCGCGGCCGGCGCGCGGTAACGCAGCACCGACGCCGTGATATGCTCCGGCCGGATATACACGTCGGTGGTCAGCAGGCAGGCGCGCTCGACCGTATTTTCCAGCTCGCGGATATTGCCCGGCCAGGGATATTCCAGAAAAAGCCGCATCACCTCGTCCGTAACGCCGCGTATCTGCGCCTTGCCCGCCGGCTGGTATTTGCGGATGAAATAATCCGTAAGTATCGGGATGTCCTCCCGCCGCTCGCGCAGCGTCGGTATCTGGAGAGAAAGGACGTTCAGGCGGTAATACAGGTCGCTGCGGAAGGTCTTTTCCTCAATCGCCTGCTGCAGGTCCACATTGGTACCCGCAATGATGCGGATATTGAGCGGGATCGGCTTCTTTCCCCCGACGCGCGTCACCTCGCGCGTCTGTAGGATGCGCAGCAGGTGGACCTGTACCTCGTAAGGCATATCGCCGATCTCGTCCAGGAAAATCGTGCCGTTGTTGGCCAGCTCGAATTTGCCGGCGCTGCCCTCGCGCTTCGCGCCGGTGAACGCGCCCGACTCGTAGCCGAACAGCTCGCTTTCGACCAGGCTCTTGGGTATCGCGCCGCAGTTCACCGCCACAAACGGCCCGCAGGCGAATTCGCTGCTGTTGTGGATCGACTGCGCGAACAGCTCCTTTCCTGTGCCGCTCTCCCCGAGCAGCAGCACGTTGGCGGAGTTGGTGCTTGCGATCTGGGCGTATGCCTTGGCGGTGGTGATGGCGGAGGACTGCCCGATGATGTCGTCAAAGTTGAACGAGGCGGTCGCGCCGATATATTTTGTGACGAATTTGCGCACCTCCGGACTCTGCCGGAAGGTAATCAACAGGCCCGAGCCATCGCTTGAGGCGGCGTTCTGGACCATCTGTATCGTGACGAACGCGCGGATTGTGCCGTATTTGCCCTGCACCGTCAAATCGCGGTCATATACGTTTTTCTTCATCTTGAAGAAGTCGAACGAGGGCATGATTTCCAGGATGGACTGCCGGAGCAGCTCGTCCTTGGTATAGCCCAGGATCTGCAGCGCGGTGTCGTTTGTTTTGACGATGGTATAGCCGCTGTCCAGCAGGAACACGCCCTGGTTGATGGTCGAAATGATGGTTTGAAGCTGGTTTTCCGCCGCGGCAAGGCGGTTATACAGCCTTTGCAGCGAAAACTGCCGCATGATCGCGTAGCTTGCTGCGGCCACAAGCCCCAGTGTGTGCGGATGCGTCTGGTTCCAGGCGCCCGACATGCAGATCGCGCCCCACAGCCGGCCGTCCGCGTCGATCAGCGGCGCGCCGATTCCGGTGAACTCATGCTCGGACGGATAAAACATCTCGTAGGAGGCAAGCTGGACGGGCTTCCGAATCGCCATCGGTGTGCCGATTCCGCCCGTGCCGAACACCGATTCATGCCGACACGCCCCCTCCACCAGCGGGTTTTCCTTGGACTGGATATCGGCCACCGCGTCCTTGTCCCCGATCAGCTTCAGGATATACCCGTCGCTGTCCGACAGGAGGAGCACAAAGCCCGACCCCTTGACCAGGGTGTGCAGAAACTCCATAAAGGAGGTGGCAACCTCCATCAGCACCGCGTTTTTCCGGCGGCGGGCCTCCAGTTCCTCCGGCGTGAGCCGTTTGACATATTGCTTCTCCGGATCAAGCCCATAGGCCAGCGAACGCTTCCAGGAATCATAAACCACTTTGGGAAACACGCTGTAGTCTTCCGCCCCGCTGTGAAAAAATTGATATCTGGCCCGTTCCATCTGCTCGCGTTTCGCTTGTGCAATCAACAAGGCTCCTCCTTTCAAAGCATTGCATTTCAGTGTGTCATTATTATACACCAAAACCAGAATTTTGCACGAAAAAAATAAGTGCCGTCGTTTCCCTCCCGCCGTTCCCCGCCGATCGGGGCGCTGTGTGTCCCTATGTGACAACAATGTGACACACTCTTGAAAAACCGCCGCAAAGCCGCGCCCCGCGCGGTATGGTATTCCTTTTTCGGCAATTCCTTCCTCCCCCCTTTCTGTCACATGTGTCACCTTGTTGTCACATAAAATAAAAACGCACAGAATATACCAAAACTTATTATATATATTGCACAAACCTCCTTGACCCCGTCCCGCCGGCTGCGGGCCGGATGCGTCCCTGTTTTCCTGCGCGGCGCGGCAATCCGGCCTTCTGCAAAAAAAGCGGGATTTTTTCGGGGCGGCGGCACAGTTGGCACAGGAGTTGCTTCTCTATCTTTTATAAAAGATCCCTGCAAAAAACGGCTGGACAGCAAAAGGGTGAACAGAAATATGAAAGCATTGATGAAATGGGAGTCCGGCGCGGGCCATGTCGCGCTGCGCGAAACCGAGCGCCCCGTACCGGGACCGGACGAGGTCCTCATCCGCGTGGCCGCGGCGGGTATCTGCGGCACGGATATCAAGATATGGCACGGCACCACCTGGAGCAACCCGCCTGTCATCCTGGGACACGAGTATTCCGGCGTGGTCGTCGAGCTTGGCCGCAACGTCACCGGCCTGCAGCCGGGCGACCGCGTGGTCAGCGAAACCGCGCAGGTGGTCTGCGGGAAGTGCGCTTATTGCCGCAGCGGTCGGGAGCTGATGTGCGACAGGCGGCTTTCCATCGGCTACGGCGTCAACGGCGCCATGGCGGAATACATCGCCGTGCGGCAGGCCATTGTCCACAAGATACCGGACAGCCTGGACTTTGACAAGGCCGCCCTGTGCGAGCCGTTCGCCGTTGCGCTGCACGGCCTGCTCGACCATACGGCGCTTACCGCCGCCGACCGCGTGCTGGTCATGGGGCCGGGCGCGATCGGGCAGCTTGTGGCGCAGGCCGCCCGCTCGTGCGGCGCGAAAACCGTGCTTGTCGGTCTGCCGCAGGATCAGGAACGGCTGGATGCCGCCCGACGCGCCGGTATCGACGTGACACTGACCCGACTGACCGACGAAGCGGTGCAGGAGCTGACCGGCGGCAGGGGCTTTGACGTCGCTGTGGACTGCACCGGCGCGGAGCCTGCGATACGGCAGGCCATGAAAGCGGTCAAAAAGACCGGTACGTTCATCCAGATTGGCCTGACTAAGCCCGAGCTGACCATCGATTACTCCCTGCTGACCGCAAAGGAGCTACAAATTGTCGGCACGTTCGGCCACCAGTACCACAACTGGGAAATGGCGATCGAGCTGATGGCCAGCGGCAAGGTGCAGGTCGACCATCTGATCACCAGCCGCTACGACCTGGAAGACTGGCAGCGCGGCTTTGAGGAAATGCAGGACAGCAAGGGCATCAAAATTCTGCTGTACCCGAACGGAAAGCAAGGAGTGGAGCCATGAAAGCAGTCGTCAATTACGAAAACGGGGCGAAAAAGGTCCGGCTGATGGAGGTCGAGCCGCCGCTCCCCCAGGCCGGCCAGGTCCGCATCCGCGTCTCCTACTGCGGCATCTGCGGCACGGATATCCATATTTTCAGCGGCGACGGGGGCTACCCCACCAACCCGCCCGTAACGATGGGGCATGAGTTGTCCGGCGTGGTGGAATCCGTCGGCGCGGGCGTCGATCCCGCCTGGATCGGGCAGCGGGTCGTGAGCGAAACCTATTACCATACCTGCGGCGTCTGCCCCTATTGCCAGACCGGCCACAAAAACCTGTGTCCGGAAAAGCAGTCCATCGGCAGCGCGGTCAACGGCGCGATGGCGGAGCTTGTGGTGGTGCCGGCAAAGAACCTGCACCGCATCCCGCAGGGCGTCAGCATGGAGGAGGCCGCCATGACCGAGCCGCTCGCCTGCTGCGCGCAGGGCGTGCTGGAGTTCGGCGGCCTGCGGCCGGGCGACAAGGTGCTGATCACCGGCCCGGGCGCGATCGGCCTGATGTGCCTGCAGCTCGCAATCAGCGCGGGCGCGCGGGTCGTGATGGCCGGCACCCAGGTGGACGCCGAACGGCTGGAGCTGGCCAAAGAGCTTGGCGCCTGCGCCGCGGTCTTTTCCGACCAGCCGGACGCGGAAGAGCAGCTCGCCGCGCTCTGCCCGCCCTACGGGCCGGATGTCGTGTTCGACTGCTCCGGCGCCGGCCCTGCGATCCAGATGGGTCTGCGCGCCGTGCGCAAGGGCGGCCGCTATGTGCAGGTCGGCCTGACCGGCAGGCCCACCACGCTGGATATGAACCTGATTACGCTCAAGGAGCTGACCGTCCACGGTACCTATGCCCAAAAGACCGAATGGTGGATCCGCTCGCTCGAGCTGCTGGAGCAGAAAAAGATCAGCCTCAAGCCGCTGATCAGCAACATATACCGTCTGGAGGACTGGGAACAGGCCTTTGACGGGTACATCCGGAAAATCGGTTTGAAATATTTGTTGGCGGCTACGGAAGAGAGGCGGTGAGAAGAGAGAGTGAGCTGTTTTGTGTAGCTGCTGCAAATAGAAAAATCCCAACACACTAAGGAGGAAGAAAAATGAAAAGAGTTAAGCGACTGATCAGTTTGGGCCTGTCCCTCACCTTTGCCCTCAGCCTGGTGGGCTGCGGGAACGGCGCGGACACCCCTGACGCCAACGCGCAGGACACGCCATCCACGGACGGCAACGTTGTCAAGATCGGCAGCCTGTGGCCGCTGACCGGCGGTTCCGCAACCATCGGCCAGCAGCATGCGGACGGCGCTGAGGCCGCGATCAAGGAGATCAATGCCAACGGCGGCATCAAGTCGATGGACGGCGCGCAGATCGAGCTGGTCGTTGCGGATACGCAGACTGCGGCCGACCAGGCTTCGGTTGCCTGCGAACGCCTGATTACCGACTCCGAGGTGCCGCTGATTATCGGCGCATACAACAGCACCTGCTGCATCGCCGCGACCGAGGTCGCGCAGAAGTACTCCATCCCGTTCATCTCCCAGGGCGGCGTCGCCACCGATGTGACCGAGCGCGGCTATGATTACGTCTTCCGCATCAACAACACCGCGACGTTCGACGTGCTCGAAATGATCACCGCGCTGGATACTATCTGCGAGGAGCAGAACCTGGATACCCTGACCTACGCGCTGATCTATGAAAACACGGACTGGGGCTCCGACAATGCCCGCATCTGGAAAGAAGCGGCGGACGAGCGCGGCTGGACCTGCGTGCTTGACGAGCCTGTAACCAACGGCCAGGCGGACATGACCTCCCAGGTGCTCAAGATCAAGGAATCCGGCGCGGACGTGTGCAACGTTTCGTTCTATACGGATGACGGCATCGTATTCGCCAACGCCATGTACGCCAACCAGGTCGACCTGCCCTACGGCATCTGGTCGGTCGGCGGCGGCTGGCAGGACTCCGCGTTCTATGAATCCGTCAGCCCCGAGGTCTATGAATACACGTTCGTCCAGGAGGACTGGGACATGTCCGGCGTCCAGAACAAGGAATGGATCAAGGAAGTCGCCCAGCAGTGCAAGGACACCTACGGCTATGAAATGAGCTCGTTCTTCGCCCAGGGCTGGACTGCGGCCTATGTCGCCTACTATGCGCTCGAAGCCGCGGGTACCACGGACGCGGAGACCCTGCGCGACGCGATCGCCAACCTGAACATCCAGAACAGCGACGAGGAGCGCGCGCTGCTCTCCGGCTACAGCGCCATCGTCTTTGACGAAAAGGGCCAGAACACCTTTGGCGGCGGCCCGACCGGCGGCACGATCGTCCAGTACCAGAACAGCGAGCCTGTCGCCCTTTATCCGGCTGAGCACAGCTCCGGCGGCAAGGCGGTCCTCCCCATCCCCGCGTTCAGCGAGCGCTGACTTTCCCTGTACGGAAACAGCTCCATGCCAATACGGCGGCGGCCTGGGGCGGGAAGCCTTCCCGCCCTGCCGCTGCGCCGTTTTCGGCGTTATCCTTTCGGCATACCCGTTCCAGCCATACGCCCTTTACAACGCTCTGCAAACTGTATCGAGGCGGTAATTACAGAGGAAAGGAAATAGGTTATGAACAATTTGTTTTTGTCCATTCTGCACGGGCTGATCCTGGGAGGGGCGTACGGCCTGATCGCGGTCGGCCTGAGCGTCATCTTCGGCGTGGTGCGCATCATCAACTTCGCGCACGGCGCCATGCTGATGGCCTCGGCCTATGCGTATTACGAGCTGTTCACGCGGTATGATGTCGATCCGTTTTTAGCCATGATCGTCATCGCGCCCCTGTTCTTTGTGATCGGTTTTTTGCTGCAGAAGGTTGTCATCCGTCCGCTGCTCATCCGCGAGCGCGCCAGCGTGCTCGAACCGACCAGCGTTATGCTGTTTACGATCGGCCTGGACTACGCGATCGCAAACCTTTACCTGATGATCTATACCTCGCGCTATAAAACGCTCAACACCTGGGCTTATTCGAATTACGCGCGCCTGTTCGACGGAAAATTCGTCACGCAGTATTCGCGCATCATCTCTTTCGTGCTGGCCTTTGTCGTCGCGGGCATCCTGTGGTTCATCATCAACCGCACCGAGCTGGGCAAGCGCATCCGCGCGGTATCCCAGAACCGTGACGCGGCGGCGCTGTGCGGCGTCAATGTACATACGACCTACGGCATCGCGTTCGGTCTGGGTACCGCGGCGCTTGCCATTGCGGGCGCCTGCATGGCCTCGTTTTACCTGGTTTCCCCCTCCGTCGGCAATGTGTTCGGCACAAAGTCGTTCATGATCGTTGTGCTGGGCGGCCTGGGCAGCATCCCCGGCGCGATCATCGGCGGCCTGATATTCGGCCTGATCGAGCAGGTCGGCGCGCAGTTTATCACCTCTACCATGGCGTCCATGCTGTCGTTTATCCTTTTCCTGATCGTTCTGGTCATCAAGCCGGACGGTTTGCTGGGCAAGAAAAAGTGAGGGATGCGAGATATGAGCTATAAAGGAAATTCTATTTTTAAGGGCAAATTTTTCGTTTGGCTGGCAGCGCTGTGCTTTCTTGTCGCGCCGCTGCTGGCAAACACCTATATGCAGAGCATCCTGATCCTGGTTTGCTTCTATGCATTTGCAGCGGTCGCCTGGAACCTGATCTGCGGCTACGCCGGCACGATGTCGCTCGGCCATTCGGTTTACATGGGCATCGGCGGCTATATCTCCACGATCCTCCTGGAAACCAAGGGCGTTTCCCCCTGGATCGGCATGCTGATCGGCGCGGCGGTCGCCATGCTGATCGGCGTTGTCATCAGCTATCCGACCTTCCGCCTCAAGGGTCCGTATTTCACGCTCGCCTCTATCGCGATCTGCGAAATATTCGGCACCTTTGTCCTGAACACGGAAAACCTCGGCCCGATCCCGCTCAAGGGCGGCTCCGGCTGGTCGCTGACCCAGACGGGCTATCAGGCCGTTATGTATGAGTTCCGCAGCAAGCTGGGCTACTACTATGTTGCGTTTATCCTGCTGGCCATCGGCGTTTTTGTCACCTGGAAAATGTCCAGAAGCAAGCTCGGATATTATCTGGTCGCGATCCGCAGCGACGACGACGCCGCGCGGAGCCTGGGCATCAACGTGACCAAGTACAAGCTGATCGCCATGGGCATCAGCTGCTTTATGATCTCCCTGGCCGGTACCTTCTACGCCCAGTACTTCCGCTACATCGGTCCGGACCGCATTTTCGGCTACGACCTGGCGGTACAGATCGCCCTGATCGCCCTGATCGGCGGGCAGGGAACCGTTATGGGTCCCGTGATCGGCGCGGTTGTGCTGGTCCCCCTGTCGGAATACCTGTCCGCCACTTTCGCGGGTACAATGTCCGGCCTGAACCTGTTCCTGTACGGCGTTATCATGATGCTGGTCGTTTACTTTATGCCTCACGGTTTGTGCGAATATATCGTAAAGGCGGCGCAGTGGATCGAGGAGAAGCTGTTCGGCGCGAATGGAAAGAAGAAACAGTCCAAGGCGGCGTCCAAATAACCGCCGCCGGCAAGGCACCGCGCAAATATGTACGAAGCGAGGGATAAGAAAATGTCAGTAATCGTTAAAATGGAACATGTGACCAAGCAGTTCGGCGGCCTGACAGCGGTAAACGATTTTTCCGGCGAGATTGAGAAAAACGCGATCGTCGGGCTGATCGGCCCCAACGGCGCCGGCAAGACCACCCTGTTCAATATGATCGCCAACTACTACCACCCGACCAGCGGCAAGATCTATTTCAAGGACCAGGATATCACCGAGGCCAGAACCGAGGACATGGCCAGGATGGGGCTTGCGCGCACCTTCCAGGTCACAAAGCCGTTCGGCGACATGACCGTGCTGCAGAACATCATGGTCGGCGCGTTCCTGCATACCACCAACGCCAAACAGGTGGAGCAGAAGGCGCGCGAGGTCGCCGGCCTGGTCGGCATGACCTGCGATCTGGATATGATCGCCAACAACACGACCACTGTGGACAAGAAAAAGCTGGAGATCGCCCGCGCGCTGGCGGTCGATCCGGAGCTTATCCTGCTCGACGAGGTCATGGCCGGCTGCAACCCGCAGGAAAAGCTCGAGCTGGTCGACACCTGCCGCAAGGTGCGCGACGCGGGCGTTACCATCCTGATCATCGAGCACGATATCAAGACGATCATGTCCCTGTGCGACAAGATCTATATCCTGCATCGGGGCGAAAAGCTGGTGGAAGGCACGCCCGAGCAGGTCGCCAACGACAAGCGTGCGATCAGCGCCTATTTGGGGGAGGATTTTGACAATGCTGAAAATTAGCGATTTACGCACCGGCTACAACGGCGGTGAAATTGTCCACGGCATTTCGCTGGAGGTGCCGGACAATCAGATCGTCGCGATCGTGGGCGGCAACGGCGCCGGCAAAAGCACGCTCATCAAGGCGATCACCGGCCTGATCCCGCTCACCAGCGGCACGGTGGAATACAACGGCGAAAAGCTGAACGGTCTCTCCCCCGACAAGATCATGCAAAAGGGTGTCTGCCTGGTGCCGGAGGGCCGCCAGCTCTTCCCCAACATGACGGTGGAGGACAACCTCGACATCGGCTCCTGCACCAGGGAGTCCCGCAAGCGCCGCAAGGAAAACAAGGAGGAGATGTTCCAGATCTTCCCGCGCCTGCTCGAACGGCGCCGGCAGCTCACCGGCACGCTCTCGGGCGGCGAGCAGCAGATGGTCGCCATGGCCCGCGCGCTGATGAGCAACCCCAAGCTGCTGATTATGGACGAACCCTCCTGGGGCCTCGCGCCAATCCTGGTGACCGAAATGTTCCAGACCATCGAGATGATCCGCGACCGCGGCACCGCAATCCTGATTGTGGAGCAGAACGTCGGCAAGACACTGTCCATCTCGGACTGGGGCTATGTCATTGAGAACGGCACAGTCGTCATGCAGGACGTGGGCAAAAAGCTGCTGCAGGATGAAAGCCTGAAGAAAGCATACCTGGGCATTTGACCGGACGGAAAGGAGCCGATAGCCTATGCTCAAATTCACTGTTGACAGCGTAAAAGGAAAGGTCATCAACCCCGGCACCATCAACGAGCGGCGGATCAAGCTGTTCGCCTCGCCCTATTCGCCCGCCAAGCGGGACGCCTACGGCTGCGGCATGGCCCTGATCGACCCGGGGCAGGTGCATGAGGAGCACGCGCATCCGGACAGCGAGGAGCTGATCTTCGTCGTCCAGGGGACCGGCACGGGCCGGATCGCCGGACAGGAGGTGCAGGTGCAGCCGGGCGACCTGATCGCGATCGAAAAGGGAGAGCCGCACCAGTTCCGCAACACCGGCGCGGAGCAGCTACGGCTGCTCTGGATCTACTCGCCGCCCGGGCCGGAAAAGAAGTTCTTAGACGATTGACCAAAACCATCCCTGAAAACCGAAGGAGATCATTATGTTAAGTGCCGAAAAAATTCGGGAAATGAAGGTATTTTCCAAGCAGGTGCAGATGGAGGTCGTAAAAATGATCGCCGGCCTGGGCGTCGGGCATCTGGGCGGCTCGCTGTCCATCACCGACCTGCTCTCCGTCCTGTACTGCAATCAGATGCGCTACGAGCCTAAAAACCCCCGCTGGGAGGGGCGGGACTGGCTGGTGCTGTCCAAGGGTCACGCCGGTCCGGCGCTGTACGCCACGCTCGCGCTCAAGGGCTTTTTCCCCGTGTCCGAGCTGGCAACGCTCAACCGCCCGCACACCAACCTGCCCAGCCATGTCGACCGGACAAAAACCCCCGGCGTCGATATGACCTGCGGCTCGCTCGGCCAGGGCGCCTCGGCTGCCGCGGGCATTGCGCTCGCGCTGCGGCTCGACCACAAGGATAACCGCGTGTTCGCCGTGTTCGGCGACGGAGAGATCGACGAAGGGCAGGTTTGGGAAATGGCGCTGTTCGCTGCCCAGCGCAAGCTCTCCAACCTGATCGCCTTTGTCGATTACAACAAGCTGCAGCTCGACGGTACGACCGACGAGGTCTGCGCCCTGGGCGATATCGCCGCCAAATTCCGCGAATTCGGCTGGTATGCGCAGGAGGCGGACGGCCACGACGTTGCGGCGATTGACGCGGCCATCGAAAACGCCAGGGCGCAGTCGGATAAGCCCTCTATGATCGTGCTGCATACGGTCAAGGGCAACGGCTGGAGCAAGTCCGCCGGCCAGGTGGGCAGCCACAGCCGCGGCCTGACAGCGGAGGAGCTGGAAGAAGCGCTGGCGGAAATGCAGTCCGCGATCGACTCGTATTAAGCCCGCAGGAGGATAGACTTATGCAATTTCAGTTAGAAGAAAAGCTCAGCAACGACCCCGTGGAAATGCGTTCGGTCTTCTGTGACACACTGATGGAGCTGGCCGGGCAGAATCGGGACATCATGGTGCTCGACGCGGACCTGATGGGCGCGATGGGTACAAAGCCCTTCGCCAAGGCATTCCCCGAGCAGACCGTGGACTGCGGCATCCAGGAGGCGAATATGATGGGCGTGGCCGCGGGCCTGTCCGCGGCCGGCAAAATCCCCTTCGCGCATACGTTCGCGCCATTCGCAACGCGCCGCGCGTGCGACCAGATCTTTGTATCCGGCGCTTACGCAAAGCTCAATGTCAAGATCGTCGGCTCGGACCCCGGCATCACGGCGGCGCTCAACGGCGGCACGCATATGCCGTTTGAGGATATGGGCATCATGCGCGGCATTCCGACCATGACCGTGCTGGAGCCGGTGGACACCGTTATGCTGCGGGATCTGATGCGGCAGATTGCCGGCGTCTACGGCATGCATTACATGCGCCTCGTCCGAAAAACGACGGTCCGTGTCTTCCGTGACGGCGCGACCTTCGATATTGGGAAAGCCGTGCCGCTGCGCGAGGGAACGGACGTCACAATCATCGCCTCCGGCTTCTGCGTCGCGGAAGCGCTCAAGGCGGCGGCCGCGCTGCAGGAGCAGGGCGTCAGCGCCTGCGTGCTCAACATCTTCACCTGGAAGCCGATCGACGCACAGGCAGTCATCGCGGCGGCCGCGCAGACCGGCGCGGTTGTGACTGCGGAAAACCACAATATCATCAACGGTCTGGGCAGCGCGGTGTGCGAGGTCCTGTGCCAAAACCAGCCCGCGCCGCTCGAGATGGTCGGCGTACACGACGAATTCGGCGAGGTTGGGCCGGTGGATTACCTGGCCGACCGCTTCGGCCTGACCGCGCCCTATATTGTGGAAGCGGCGAAAAAAGCAATCGCCCGAAAAGCACGGTAAGGAGGCTGCTATATGAAAGCGTTGGTTATTGAAGATCCTCTCAAAATGCACCTGACCGAGATCCCCCGTCCGGAGCTGGAAAGCGGCGAGGCGCTGATACGGGTGCAGTACATCGGTATCTGCGGCACGGATATCCATGTGTTTAACGGCCACCATCCCACGGCGGTGTTCCCGCTGGTACCCGGCCACGAGTTCGTCGGAGAGTTGGTGCAGATCAGAGGGGAGGGCGCCGAGGGTTTTGAGCTGGGCGACACGGTCGTCGCGCAGGAGCTGCTGACCTGCGGGCGCTGCGACGCCTGCGCCAAGGGCGAGGACAACGTCTGCGAGCATCTGAAGATCATCGGCGTACATGCGGACGGCGGCTTTGCCGAATATGTGCGCGTAAAAACCAAAAAGATGTACCGCGTCCCCAAAAGCGTGGACCTGCGGCGGGCGGCCCTGATCGAGCCGCTCGCGGTGGCGGTCCATGACGTGCGCATGAGCGGCCTGAAGATTGGGGAAAGCGCGCTCATCATAGGCGGCGGCCCGATCGGCCAGCTCATTGCCTGCGTTGCCAAAGCCGCGGGCGCGCGCAGGGTGGTCGTTTCCGAGGTCGTGGAAAGCCGGCGCGTGCTGGCGGAAAAACTCGGCTGCATCGCCCTCAACCCGCTCGACCACGATTTCGCGGCCAAGCTGCTCGCCGCGAACGGCGGCAAGCCCTACGACGTCAGCTTCGAGGCCGCCGGCGTCCCCTCCGCTATCACCACCTGCGTCGACTACACCAAGAATACCGGCACCATCGTCCAGATCGCCATGACGCGCGAGCCTTATCCGGTGGATACCGGCAAGCTGTTCGCCAAGGAGCTGCGCGTACAGGGGGTGCGCATCCACAGCCAATATGCCTTCTCCTGCGCGGTCAATCTGGTTTCCTCGGGCATGCTGGACGAGGCGCTCGACCTGCTGATCAGCAAGGTATTCCCCTTTGACGCGGTCGCGGACGCGTTCGACTATGCAGAGACGCACAAGGATGCATTCAAGGTGCTTGTCCAGATCGGATCATAACATCTTCCATACACCTTTTGTACCGATATTTATCAAACAAGAAAGGATAAGCCGTTATGATGACAAAAGAAGAATACATAGAATCGCTGCGGAAGCTGCATCTGAACCTGTACAGCTTCGGGGAAAAGGTGGAGAATCCGGTGGATAACGCGATCATCCGCCCGTCGCTGAACTCGTTCGCGGCGACCTATGAGCTGGCGGAGGACCCGCAGTACGAGGACCTGATGACCGCGACCTCCAACCTCACGGGCAAGAAGATCAACCGCTTCACCCACCTGCACCAGTCCACGGACGACCTGATTAAGAAGGTCAAGATGCAGCGTCTGCTGGGTCAGAAGACCGCCGCCTGCTTCCAGCGCTGCGTGGGTCTGGACGCGTCCAACGCGGTCTACTCCACCACCTATGAAACCGACGAGGCGTGCGGCACGCATTACTTTGATAACTTCGTAAAGTTCTGGACCGACGTGCAGGAGAACGACTGGGCGGTAGACGGCGCGATGACCGACGTCAAGGGCGACCGCAGCCTGTCCCCCTCCAAGCAGGCGGATCCGGACCTGTTCCTGCATGTGGTGGAGCGCACCGCGGACGGCGTTTACGTCACGGGCGCGAAGGCGCACCAGACCGGCTATATCAACAGCCATTATGTGCTGGTGATGCCGACGATCTCGATGCGCGAGGGGGACGAGGACTATGCGATCTCGTTCGCCTGCCCGACGGATGCGGAGGGCATTACGCTCATCCTGGGCCGCCAGTCCTGCGACACGCGCAAGACCGAGGAGTACAACGACATCGACGTGGGCAACAAGGTCTACGGCGGGCATGAGGTGCTGGTGATCTTCGACCATGTGTTCATCCCGAACGAAATGATCTTCCTGA